>NZ_JAUNPC010000125.1 GCF_030536915.1 Paracoccus sp. (in: a-proteobacteria) | reverse complement strand
CGGCCAGTTCCATATACTTGCGGTCGATCAGCACCGAAATCTTGATCTCGCTGGTTGAGATGACCTTGATGTTGATGTTTTCGTCGGCAAGTGCCCGGAACATGCGCGCGGCCACGCCCGCATGCGACCGCATCCCGATCCCCACGACCGAGACCTTGGCCACGTCGGCATCCACCGCCAAGTCGTCATAGGCGATCTTGCCGTTCTCGCGGGCCTTTTCCATCGCCTTGCGGGCGCGGTCCACCTGGTTGACGGGGACCGAGAAGGTCATGTCGGTCACGGCGCCCGGATGATCCTCGTAATCGCGTTCCGAGATGTTCTGGACGATCATGTCCACGTTGACGCCCGCCTCGGCCAAGGGCTCGAAGATGGCGGCCGAGATGCCGGGGCGGTCCTCGACCGTGACCAGCGTGATCTTGGCCTCGTCGCGGGAATAGGCGACGCCGGCAACGACCTTGGATTCCATGATCTCATCCTCAGCACAGACCAGCGTGCCGCTGGTTTCGTCGGTATCATCGAAGGAAGACAGCACCCGCAGGCGCACGTTGAAGCGCATTGCCAGTTCGACGGAACGCGTCTGCAGCACCTTGGCGCCCAGCGAGGCCAGTTCCAGCATCTCCTCGAAGGCGATGCGGTCCAGCTTGCGGGCCTTGTCGCTGATGCGGGGGTCGGTCGTGTAGACGCCGTCCACGTCGGTGTAGATGTCGCAGCGGTCCGCCCCGAAGGCGGCGGCGAAGGCCACGGCGGTGGTGTCGGACCCGCCGCGCCCCAGCGTGGTGATCCGCCCGTCCGGCCCGATCCCCTGGAAGCCCGCGACGACCGCGACCTTCATCCCTTCGGCGAATTTCTGGTCCACGTTCTCGCGCGGTATCGACAGGAAGCGCGCCGCGCCGTGCTGGGCGGTGGTGTTGATCGGCACCTGCCAGCCCTGCCAGCTTCGCGCCGGCACGCCCATTTCCTGCAGCCTCAGCGCCATCAGCCCGGCGGTCACATTCTCTCCGCTCGCGACCACGGCGTCGTATTCCCGCGCGTCGTAAAGCCGCGAGGTGCCCTCGACCCAGCCCACGAGTTCGTTGGTCTTGCCCGACATGGCGCTGACGATGACGATGACGTCGTAGCCGCGTTCGACCTCGCGCTGGACCTTACGGGCCGCATTCGCGATGCGGTCGAGGTCAGCCACCGAGGTGCCGCCGAATTTCATCACCAGAAGCGGCATCCAGACAAGCCCCCCAGTCGCAGGTTTCGAACGGCAGGCTCTTAGGGCCGCGCCCGCGCAAGGGCAAGTGCGGCATCCTTGCAACTGGATGGCAAGCCGATGTTTTTGAGGGTTTTCTGCTTAAACGAGCAATGCTATGTTTTTTTCACTTTAAACGGGCATCACGCCCGACGATTCGACCGCATCTGCGGTTCGCAGTCTGAAAGCAAGCATGATCCGGCCACCTGGCTGGAACGGCATTCATTCAGCCTCGTCGATCGTCGGACCTTGCCCCTGATGCACAGGCGATACGTCGCCTGCTCGCCATTTCCATGCGGGACTGCCCGCGAAACGCAGCTTCGGGGGCTCATCTGCCCAATGTCACATTCCGCGAAGCGCCGGGCTGAACAACAATCGCGTAGGGCAGATGCCCTTGCAAGAGATGGCTCATCGAACGGACTGAAGTGATATCAAGAAAAGGAGTTCTTAATGCCGACGACGTGGAACGCAATATCCCTCGGGACTCCGCAGGCCGCAGCAGGCGGGACGATTTTTATCGATCCGACGGAGGGAAACACGACAGCCGAGGGGGCGAACCTACTCGTCGGACGAACCTTCGGCAGTGCCGGATCGCCACTTCATCGCGAGATTTACGCTGTAACTGCCGAGAGCAGTGGCGGGATTCGTGGTGGGCTCGCCCAAAACAACAGCATTGCCAACGACGTGTTCCGCGTCGACCTCAACAAGGACGGCGTTGCCGAGGAACTGACCTTTGACGCAGTCACGCGCTACAATGCGACCGTCTCGTTCCATGATGGCACGACCAGGAACGTAGAGCTGCGTCTGTTTCAGGCAACAAATGGTCAACTGTTTCTTGCCGCGCCGTCGAATGACCTGCCGGACTTGCAAGAAACGATGCGTTCCGATGCAGTGGTTTCATTCAGGATCAACTCTATCTTCAGCGCTGGCACTGGCACCAACGTAGGCGGCCTGCCCAGCGGCGCAACGACAGATGGCCTTGCCATTGACCGTTCCGCCAACGCCTTTGTCGACGGGCGGGTCGAAGGCACGGCAGGCGCCGATTCGATTGGTGCCGCTTATACAGGCGATCCCGAATCCGACAGGATCGACAACAACGACGCGACCGCGGGGTATGGCCGGAACAACACGAACGACGACCTTGTGCAGGGGTTTGCCGGCAACGACACGATCCTGTCGGGCGAGGGCAACGACACCGTCTATGCGGGCACCGGCGACGACGTCGTCAATGGCGGCAATGGCGATGACCTGATCTATGGTTATGGCAACGACAGCCAGACCGCGAACGCCAGCGAGGCGGGCGCCGACAATCTGGATGGCGGTGCCGGGAACGACTCGCTTTATGGCGGTGCGGGCACCGATACGCTGACCGGCGGCACGGGGCGCGACTCGCTTGATGGCGGGGCCGACAATGATTCGCTTTACGGCGACGATGCCGCAGGCACCGGCCTTGGCGGCATCGACACCATCTTCGGCGGCGGTGGCGACGACCTGATCGTGGGCGGCGCGGCGGGCGACAGCCTGAACGGCGGCACGGGCAACGACAACATCTACGGCGACGATACCCTTGGCACCAGTTCGCTGGGCGGGGCGGACAGCATCGATGCAGGCACGGGCGACGACTTTGTCATCGCAGGGGTCGGGGATGATACCGTCATCGGCGGGCTGGGCGCCGACGCCATCTACGGCAATGCCGGAAACGACACGATCTACGGCGACGACAGCTTGGGCGCTGACAGCCTCGGCGGCGCGGACCGCCTGTTCGGCGGCGAGGGCAACGATTCGATCCTCGGCGGCTTCGGCGACGACTCGCTGGACGGGGGCAGCGGCAACGACATCCTGCAGGGCGGCGCGGGCGCCGATACGCTGCTGGGCGGCGAAGGCGACGACCTGCTGGAAGGCGGCGACGGCAATGACTCGCTGGTCGGTGACGCAGGGACGGACCGCCTGTTCGGCGGCGCGGGAGCGGACCGGCTGGAAGGCGGCGACGGAAACGACACGCTGGACGGCGGCGCGGGCAGCAACACGCTGGTGGGCGGGGGCGGTCAGGACAGCTTCATCGCCCGCGACGGAGACACGATCCTCGACTTCTACACGGGCGATCTGGCGGGCGAGCGCGACACCATCGACCTGAGCGCCTTCTACAACGAAGACACCCTTGCCCTGTGGAACGCAGCCAATCCGACCCGCACCTTCAAGAACCCGGTGGAGTGGATGCGGGCCGACCAGGCCGACGACAGCCGACTGAACATGCTGACCGGGCAGAACGGCCTGCCGACGCTGAACATGTCGCTGCAATATAACGGCGCGGCCGTCGCGGCGAACACGCTGGCCGACGGCAACACCTCGGTTCTCTGCTTCAGCGCCGATGCGCTGATCGAGACGCCCGAGGGCGCCGTGCCCGCGGGCGATCTTGGGGTCGGGATGCTGGTCACGACAAGGGACGCAGGCCCCCAGCCGATCCGCTGGATCGGGCGCCGCCGCCTGACCGCCGCCGAGCTTGAGGCCGCGCCGAACCTGAGCCCGATCCGCATCCGCGCGGGCGCGCTGGGCCGCGGCACGCCCAAGGCCGACCTGGTGGTGTCGCCGCAGCACCGGGTGCTGGTCCGCTCGAAACTGGCGCAGCGGCTGTTCGGCGCGCCCGAGGTCCTGGTCGCGGCCAAGCAGTTGCTGCTGGTCGAGGGCATCGACGTGGCCGAGGATCTGGCGGGCGTGGATTACGTCCACTTCCTGTTCGACGACCATCAGGTGGTCTGGTCGAACGGCGCGGAAACGGAATCACTGCATCCGGGGCGCAATGCGCTGAACATGGCGGGCGAGGCCGGGCGCGAGGAGATCTTCGCGATCTTCCCCGAACTGCGGGACGAAAGCGTCAGCTATCCCGCCGCCCGCGTGATGGCGTCGGGCCGCATGGGGCGCAAGCTGGCGATGCGGCATGTCCAGAACAACAAGCCGCTGGTGTCCTGAAGGACATCGGCATGACACGGGAAAGACCGGCTTCCCGCCGGTCTTTTTCATTGCCGAAGGCGTCTCAGCTCAGCTTGCGGGTGACGCGGAAGGGCAGCGGCGCAACCGGGACGCCGTCTTCCAGCAGCTTGCGCGCATCCTCCAGCCGCGCCTCTCCGTGGATCGAGCGGTGCGGGATCTCGCCGTCATGCATCTGCCGCGCGGTTGCCGCGAAGCTCTCGCCGACATAGTCGGAGTTTTCCTCGACATGCCGGCGCAGCGTCGTCATCGCCGCCTCGAGCGCCGAGCCGGGCTGGTCGAGCGGCCGCACGCCCGTCTCGTCGCGCGAGGGCACCGCCGGGGCCATCGGCGCCTTTCCGACCGTGGCGCTGCCGCAGATGGAACAGGTCACCTGCCCTTCCGCGTTCAGCCTGTCGAAGCCCGCGGCCGAGCGGAACCAGCCGTCGAAATCGTGCCCCTTGTCGCAGCGCAGTGCATAACGGATCATGCGGATCAACCCTCCAAGGCGCTGAATATAGGCATTCCCCGAAGGCGGCGGAAGGCGGATCAGGGGGGCGGCGCAAGCGCCAGCAGCCGGGCGACAAGGGGGGCCGGATCGGGCGCGGCGGCGTCCAGCGCCTGCCGCGCCGCCTGCCCCATTGCATGACGACGCGGGGGATCGGACAGGATCGCGGCCAACTCGCCCCCCAGCGTCTCTGCCCGGACCTGCCGGGCCGCCCCCTGCGCGCCCAGCAGCGCATAATCGGCGCTGAAATTCGCGACATGCGGCCCGTGCAGCAGCGCGCAGCGCCAGGCGGCGGGCTCCCACGGGGTATGGCCGCCGCGGTCGGACAGGGAACCGCCGGTCAGGCAGGTGCCCGCCGCCCTGTAGGCGTCTGCCATGACGCCCAGCCGGTCGACCAGCAGAACCGGCGGCTCGCCCGCCTCGGCGATGCTGCGGTCGCCCAGGCGCGCGACCTCGAAGCCCTGCGCGGCGATCAGGCGGGCCACCTCGTCCGCGCGGCGGGGGTGGCGGGGGGCGAGGATCAGCCGCAGCCCCGGAAAGCGTTTCCGCAGCGCCGCATGGGCGGCAAGGACCGGCGCTTCCTCGCCCTCGTGGGTCGAGGCGGCGAGCCAGACGCGGTCCCGTCGGGGCGCGTCCTCAGGCGGCCGGATCGCGGCGGGGCCGAGCAGCTTGAGGTTCAGCCGGGGCGCGATCGCTCCTTCCGGCAGGCCGAGCGCGCGCAGCCGCGCCTCGGTCCCCTTATCCTGCGCCGACATGAGGTCCAGCCCCTGTAGCACCGGGCCGATGAGACCGCGCGCCCTGCCCCAGCGCCGGGCCGAGCGTTCCGACATCCGCGCCCCGATCACCGCCTGCGCGATGCCGCGGCGGCGCGCAAAGGCGGCGCGGTTGGGCCAGATCTCGTTCTCGACCGTCAGCATCAGCGCGGGCCGGGCGGCGTCGAGGAAGCGGGCGACGGCCCCCGGCACGTCCAAGGGGGCCAGCCGCGCGGGCAGACCCCAGCCCTGCGCCACGGCGCGGCCGGTCTCGGTATTCGCCGTCACCAGCAGCGGGCGTTCGGCGGCCAGGGCCGCGATTACCGCACGGGCCGAATTAAATTCGCCGACGCTCGCGCCATGGACCCAGATGCCGCCCTCGACCGAGGCGGGCGGGGCATCCAGCACCAGCCGCTCGCGCAAGGCCGCGCCCGCCAGCGGGGCCGCGCCGCGCAGCGCCGCTCCGGCAAGGGTGGTGGCGGCGCGGTAGATCATGAAGGACACCTCGTGGAACGGGCGCAGGCCAGCCGGCGCGCGGGGAATGCAGACCGCTCAGGCGGTCTCGCCGTCGATCAGCACCATGAGACGGCCGCGAGAGCAACGCTCGACCCGCGCCTCGACGCCATAGACCTCGGCCAGCATGGCGGGAGTGACGACCTCGGC
>NZ_JAUNPC010000124.1:2941-6152 GCF_030536915.1 Paracoccus sp. (in: a-proteobacteria) | reverse complement strand
GACAGCGACCCCGAGAAGATGGGCCGCTGCCGGATCGAGCTGCCGGATTTCGGCGGCCTCGACGCGGGCTGGATGGCCTGCCTTGCGCCGGGGGCGGGGCGCAGGCGAGGCATGGTGGCGCTGCCCCAGAAGGGCGACGACCTGCTGGTGCTGTTTCCCGAAGGCGACCCGGCCCGCGGCATCCTGCTGGGCGGGCTGTTCGGGGCGCAGGCCCTGCCCCCCGAGGCGCGTCGCCAGCCGCACGGGATCGTGCTGCGGACCGGGGGCGGGCAGGTCCTGGACCTCGGCGGCGGCGGGGCCGCGGTGACGCTTGCGACATCGGGCGGAAGCCTTCTGGAAATGGGGCCGGGCGGCGTGCGGCTTGCCGCCGCCGCCGACCTGGTGATCGAGGCGCCGCGCCGGACCATCACCATCCGGGCGGCGGAGATCCGGTTCGAACGGGAATGAGACGATGCTGAAGGTGCTGACCGAACAGGCCGAACTGCGCTGCGCCCATGGCGGCCGGGTGGGGCTGGAAGCCTCGCAGGACCTGGTGCGGATCGCGGGCGTGCCGGTGCTGGTCCGCCCCGACCTTCTGAACCGCCCGATCCGGGCCTGCCCGCATGCGACGCCCGCCAACCCGCCCTGTTTCAGGACGGTCTCGGTGGACGAGGCCGCGTCCTATTCCGCCTTTGTCTTCATCGGGGGCCAGCCGATGGCCAAGCTTTCCGCCACCGGAAAAACGGACTGGAGCAAGCTCGGCGTCGTGCCCTTTTCCGTCGGCGCGGCGGGTCAGGATTTCGTCACCCTGCGGGAATGAGGGAGGGGCGCGATGGCAGGCTTGCAGGGATGGCTTTTCGCCCCATTAGGCGGCCCGGGCCTTGCCGCGGATGGCGCCGTGGCGATGGTCGGCGGCCCGGCCCTCATCAGCCAGTCGCTGATGATCCTGCTGGGCACCGTGCCCGGCGAACGGGTGATGCGGCCCGATTACGGCTGCCCGCTGGACCGGCTGGTCTTCGCCCCGAACGACGCCACCACCGCGGGGCTTGCGATCCATTACGTCCGCCAGGCCCTGCGCCGGTGGGAGCCGCGGGTCGAGATCCTGCGGCTGGACGCCGGCCCCGACCCGCAGGGCGCGCCCGAGGCGCTGCGGATCTGGCTGGAATACCGCATCCGCCGGACGGTGCAGCACGGCAGCCTCGGCTTCACGCTCGACCTGGGGGGCGGCCATGCGTGACGAGGACCTGATCGACCGCCGCCGATTTGCCGATCTTGTCGAGGAGGCGCTGGCGATCATCCGCGCCCGCTGCCCCGACTGGACCGACCATTCCCCCGGCGATCCGGGGATCACGCTGGTCGAGGTCTATGCCTGGCTGACCGAGACGATGCTGTATCGCTTGAACCGCCTGCCGGGGCGGCTGCATCTGGAACTGCTGAAACTTCTGGGCGTCCTGCCCCTGCCCGCCGCGGCGGCCGAGACGCGGCTGCAGGCCAGCCGCGCGGGCGACGACCTTCCGGCGGCCGAATGGCCCGAAGGGCTGCGCGTCTCGGACCCCGAGGGCAAGGTGATCTTTTCCACCTGCGCCCCCTTGCGCTTTGCGGCGGGCGAAACCGCCGCCGAGGTGCCCGCCGTCCAGGCCGAGCCGGTCGAGGGCGAGCTGCTGGGCCTTGGCACCGGCGAGGCCGGGCGCAGCTTCACCCTGCGCCGCGGCCCGGTGCCGCGCCCGCTGCCGGTGGCCGAAACCCTGCGGGTCGGCGTCGAATGGCCGGGCGGCGACGAGGTGCCGCCCGAGGCCCACACCATCAGCCTGGAAGGCCGGGTCTTCGTGCTGTGGGACGAGGTGCCGGGCTTCCGTCCCGGCCAGCCGCCCCGCGCCTTTGTCGCCGACCGCCGGGCGGGGCGGATCACCTTTGCGCCGCTGTCGGGGGTGATCCGCGCGGGCGACGGGGCGGGCGGCTTCGCCATCCCCCCGCGCGGGGCCGAGATCCGGGCCTGGTATCTCGTCGGCGGCGGGCGGGCGGGCAACGTGCCGCCCGGCACCCTGACCCGGCTGCGCCAGCCGGTGCCGGGGCTGTCGGTCACCAATCCCGCGCGGGCCACGGGGGGCGAGGATGCCGAAACCCCCGCCGCCTTCGTGGCGCGGGGCTCGGACGCGGTGCGGATGCCCGATTCCGCCATCACCGCCGGGGATTTCGAACGCGTCGCGCTGGCCGCGGGCGGCGTCGCCCGCGCCGGGGCCGAGGCGGAACTGGCGCTGTGGTCCTTCGGCCGCCCCGGCGTGGTCGAGGTCCGCATCGTCCCGCAGGTGCCCCCCGACCCCGAGACCGGCGCCGTGACCGAGGAGATGCTGGCCGCCCACCGGCAGGAGCCCTTGCGCGAGCGGGCCGAGCGGCTGCTGGACGCCCATCGCCCGATCGGGGTCCGCGTCGCCGTGCGCTGGACCCGCTGCCGCCCCGCCGCGGTCGAGGCCCGCATCACCGCCTCGCCGTCCGAGGACATCGCGGCCTTGGAACGGCGGGTGACGCGGCGGCTGAACGCGCTGCTGTCCCCCTTGGGCGGCTGGCCCGCCGGCAAGGCGCTGCGGATATCGGAAGTCTACGAGGCGATCCTGGCCGAGCCGGGCGTGCGCTATGCCGAAGGGGTCAGCCTGTCCACCACCGACGGGCCGGACGGCCCGGTCGGCGCGCTGGTGGCCGACCCCCACCAGCCGCGCACGCTTTACGCGCTGATGCCCGACGGGCTTTACCGCTCGCTCGACGATGCGCAGGCTTGGGAACGGGTGGCGGGCGGCGAAGGGCTGCGGCCCCGGGCGCTGGCGGCGGACCCGGACCTGCCGGGCTTTCTCGCGCTGGCGCTGGAACGCCCCGACGGCCAGACCGAGCTTCGCAGCTCGGCCAGTTGCGGCGAGGACTGGACCGGGCTCGAGGTTCTGCCGAAACCCGTCCACGGCCTTGCCGTCACCGCGCGGGAAGGCCGGCGCTGGCTGGTGATCGCCGGGGCCGAGGGCTGCCTGCAGCGCGACCTTGCCACGCCGGGCCTGCAGGCTGTCGAGGTGGGACCGGGCGGCACCGGCTTCTACGCCGCCGCCAGCGCGACCAGCGCCGCCGGGACCGGCTTCGTGGCGCTGGCCGCGCGTTCGGGCGGGGGGGTGTGGCTGTCGTCCCGCTGCGGCGCTGGCGGCAGCTTCCAGCAGCTTCCCGGCTCGCAGAACCTCGACATCCGGGCGCTGGC
>NZ_JAUNPC010000124.1:0-2841 GCF_030536915.1 Paracoccus sp. (in: a-proteobacteria) | reverse complement strand
CGACCGGGCGCGGCTTCTGCCGGTCGCGGCGGTGGCGCTGCGGCCGGGCGGGCGGACGCTGCTGGCCGGGACCGCGCAGGGACTGTCGCGCGGCGATCCCGAGGATCTGACCTTCACCCGCATCGAGGGGCGCCGCTTCACCGACCGCCTGCCGCTGCCGCCCGGCTGGCTGCCCTGCGCGGGCGCCCATCGCCTGCGCTTCGGCGCCGAACCCCCCGGAGGCGCCGATGCAACCGGCTGAGATCGCCCTGCTGCTGCCCGAGATCTACCGCCGCGGGCTGGCCGACGGCTCGGTCCTCGACGCGCTGCTGCATGTCATGGCGGCGCTGCACGGCTCGCTGGAAACGGCGATCGCCGATCCGGCGCTGCTGGCCGATCCCCGCCGCGCGCCCGACCGGCTGGTGCCGGTGCTGGCGGCATGGGTCGGCCTTGGCCGCTACCTGCAGGCCGACCCCGGCGAGGACCGCCCCGCTGCGGGCGACCTGCGCGAACTGACCGCCGCCGCCGCCGCGCTGAGCCGCCGCGGCGGCTCGGCCGCGACCCTGCGCCGGTTCCTTGAAACGGCGACCGGCGTGCAGGGCTTCGGCATCGAGGAAAGCGCCGGGCGCCCGTTCCATTTCCGCGTCAGCATCCCGCCCGCCGCCCTGCCCCGGCTGGACCTGGTGCGGCGCATCATCGCGTTCGAGAAACCCGCCTTCACCACCTTTGAATTGGCGCCGATCCCCGACGCCGGCCCGAACCAAGGGAGTTGACCGATGCCTTCCTTCCAGATCACCGAAGCGCCCTCGCGCCTTGAGATGGGGGCGCCCGATGCAGGCGGGGTGACGCCGCCCGCCAAGGCCACGTTTCTGGTCCGCAACATGGCCCCTTCCGCGCAGGTGGGCCGCATCACCGTCGAGCCGCTGGACGGCGCCCGCCCCGAATGGTTCGAGATCGCGGGCGCCCCCGCCACCTCGCCCGGCAAGATCGAGCGCGACTTCGTCTACGGCGGCAACCAGAGCGTCGAGGTGACGGTGCGCCCGCCCCCGAACGCCCCCGCGGGCAACCACGGCTTCCGCCTGCGGGTCGCCGCCGAAAGCGACCCCGACGCCGATTTCGTGCAGGGACCGGCGGTCGCCTTCACCCTGACGGCGGCGCCCGCCGCGCCCGCGCCGAAGAAGAAGATCCCCTGGTGGATCTTTGCCGCCGCCGCCGCGATGGTGGTGCTGCTGGCGGGCGTCGGGGCCTTCATGTTCATGCGCCCCCCCGCCACCCCGGTCCCCGAGGGCCTCGTGGGCCAGCGCGCCGAGGTCGCCGCCGCCACGGTCGTCTCGGCCATCGACCGGCCCGTCAGCTTCCGGCTGACGCGCGAGGGCACGGGCGAGCCGCTGGCGGTGCTGTCGACCCGCCCCCGCGAAGGCGCGGACGTGGACAAGGACGAGGCCGTGGAACTGACCGCGCTGACGCCGCCCGGATCCTGCGATTCCCTGATCTGCCGCTTTCCCGACGCCCGCTTCCCCCCCGCCGCCGTGACCGCGCTGGCGGCCGAGGGCTTTGACGTCAAATACGCCCCCGCGCTGTCCATCGTCGATGGGGCCGTCCGCGTGGACGCCGCGCGGCTTGAAGAGATCAGGAACGCAGCGCCCCCCGTCCCGACCGTGCGCCTGCCGCGCCTCGCGGGGCTGACGGTCGGCCAGGCGCAGCAGCAACTGGCCGATCTCGGCCTGGGCATAAACCTGACCACGGTCACGGACGGACCCGAGGACGGGCTGGTCCGCCGCTCGGCGCCCGAGGGTCCGGCCGACATCCCGGCGGGCAGCATCGTCCAGGTCTTCTACCGCAGCCAGCCCTGCATCGGCAGGCGCTGTCTTTTCCTGCAGGACATGGTGGTGGCGCCCCGGTTCATGGACGGCGCCATCATGCAGAGGCTGCCGCAATGACCGCCGCGGGCGGCCCCCCGCGGGACGGCGGATCATGCGCAAGGGCCTGATCGCGCTGGCGCTGTTCGGGGGGCTGTTCGTGGCGCTGATGGTTCTTGCGCCGCGCCCGCAGGGCGGGGACGCGCCGCCGCGCTGGACCGAAGCGCTTGGCCGGCTGCTGGGCGGCTTTGCGCCCCGGGTCCGCAGCCTGGACGGCGAGACCGCCTTTACCCTTGCCCCGGGCGCCGTCCTTGACGCCGAGGTGCCCGCCGCGCCGGGCAAGGACCTGCGCCTGCTGACCCTGCGCCACGGCGAGGGCGGCGCGGCGCTGGTGACATTCGCCTGCCGCCCGATCCCTGCCGACGAGACCTGCGACGGCGAGGAGGAGGAAGCCTGCCTCGGCCTGCCGCTTCACCCCGCCTGCGAGGCGCAGATCGACAAGGGCGACAGGGGCAAGGAAATCTCGTTCACCGTGGGTCCGGGCGGCGGCCGCATCGCCATCGCGGCGGGCGAAACCGCCCTGCGCGTCGAGGTGATGCAGTGACGCGGCCCCCTGCTGCGGGTCGGTGCGCCCCTCCGGCTCGCGGCCGCTGCGCCGTCGCCCGGCAGGTGAGGCCCCTCGCCCGGACGCTCAGAAGCGGACGCATTCCGCGACGGCGCCGTGGTTGCTGGGGTCCGTGGCGTCGGTGCCCTGCAACACGTATTCCCCGTTCTGCAGCCCGATCTCGACCGCGTCGGCGATGGTGTCGAACTGGCCCCAGACCCGGACGAGGTAGCAGAAGCCCTCGCCTTCCTTCATCCCCAGAGGCAGGGGATCGTCGCCCGCGACCCATGGCGTGGCGGGGTTGCCCGCGGTGGGCAGGACCCGGTCCCGCGGACCGCAGAGCGCGGGGTCCGAGGACAGGCCGAACTGCCCGAACTCGGGCGCGAGGCGGCTGGCCGC
>NZ_JAUNPC010000123.1 GCF_030536915.1 Paracoccus sp. (in: a-proteobacteria) | reverse complement strand
CGGATGCGGGCGCGGGTCGTCTGCACCTTGTGGGTGACGATCGAGACCTTGGCCCCGACCATCCGGTTCAGCAGCGTCGATTTCCCGGCGTTCGGTTCCCCGATCAGCGCGACGAAGCCCGCGCGGGTGGGGCCTTCGGGCACCTGCTCGGGTGCGGTCTCGTTCTCGGTCATGCGTTATCCCCGATCTTGTCCAGCATAACGCTGGCGGCGGCCTGTTCGATGCTGCGCTTGGTGCCGGTGCCGCTGGCCTCGGCCTCGCGCCCGTCGTCCAGCCGCACGATGATGCGGAAATGCGGCGCGTGGTCGGGGCCCGAGCGGTCCGCCACCTCATAGGCGGGCGGACCCATGCCCTGCGCCTGCGCCCATTCCTGCAGCGCCGTCTTGGGGTTGAAGGCGGCCTCCTCGGCTCCGGCGATCCGCGCGCCCCAGAGCCGCAGGATCATCGCCCGCGCGGGTTCGAACCCGGCATCGAGATAGACGGCGGCGATCACCGCCTCCATCGCGTCGCCCAGCAGCGCGTCCTTGCGCCGACCCCCGGTCATCATCTCGGACCGGCCGAGCTTCAGCACGTCCCCCAGCCCGATCTGGCGGGCGATCTCGGCGCAGGTCTCGCCGCGCACCAGCGCGTTCAGGCGCGGGGCCAACTGGCCCTCGGTCGCGCCGCGGTCGGCCTTCAGCAGCGCCTCGGCGATGGTCAGGCCCAGCACGCGGTCGCCCAGGAACTCCAGCCGCTGGTTGTCGGGGCGCGTGGCCGAGGACAGGCTGCCGTGTGTCAGCGCCCGGACCAGCAGCGCGGGATCGGCGAAGTCGTGACCCAGCCGCGCCGAGAAGCCGGCAAGCTCGGCCGAAAGCTTCACCGCGCCACCTCAGTGGACCGCATGGAAGAAGCGGTCCCCCCGCCAGGTCCAGAAATACAGAAGCGACGAGCCCGCCGAGGAGAACATCACCCGGTCGGCCCGGCCGATCAGGAACTCGGCCGGCACGAAGCCCAGACCGCCGGCAATGGCGGGCACGCGGCTGTCTTCCGAATTGTCGCGGTTGTCGCCCATGAAGAAATAGGTGCCCTCGGGGACCGTGAAGACGGGCGTGTCGTCCAGAGGCCAGTTGTCCACGAGGTTCAGCACGTCGTGGCTGCGGCCCTCGGGCAGCGTCTCGGTGAAGCGGGGCGTCTCGCAGTCGCCGCCCTCGGGCACCGGCTCGTTGGTGCAGCGCGGCAGGCTGCGGGCCGGACCCTGCGGCAGCTTGGGTTCCACGAAGACGCCGTTCGGGGTTTGCGGCACCGGCGTGCCGTTCAGGATCACCTGGCCGTTCCGCATCTGCACCGTGTCGCCGGGCAGGCCGATCACTCGCTTGATGAAATCGACGCCGCGGGTCGGGTGGCGGAACACCACCACGTCGCCGCGTTCGGGTTCGGACCCGAGGATGCGGCCGTCGATGGGGCACAGCGCGAAGGGGCAGGAATAGCGCGAATAGCCATAGGCCATCTTGTTGACGAACAGGAAGTCGCCGATCAGCAGCGTGTCCTTCATCGACCCCGAGGGAATCCAGAAGGGCTGGAAGAAGAGGGTGCGGAAAATGCCCGCAATGACCAGCGCCCAGAAGACGGTCTTCACCGTTTCCCAGATTCCGCCTTCCTTCTGCGCGGTCTTCGTGCGGGCCATGCTGTCTCTCGTCCAATGATCGGAGGGTTCTTGGGCGCGGGCATGGGGTGAAGTCAAGGCAAAGCGCACCGAACCTGCGCGGGCGTGATCGTCAGCCGGCGTCGGGCAGCGCCTCGATGACGACAAAGGCCTGCGCCCAGGGGTGGTCGTCGGTCAGCGTCACATGGACATGGGCGCGATGCCCCGGTGGGGTCATCGCCGCCAGCCGGTCCGCCGCCCAGCCGGTCAGGGCCATGGGATGCCCATCGCCAGCCCCGTGCCCAGCGCCTTGCTGCAGGCCTCTTTCGCCGCCCATCGCTTGGCCAGCGTCGCCGACTCATGCGCCCGCCGCGCGGCGCGGGCGAGTTCGCGTTCGGTGAACACCCGGTTGCGAAAGCGGTCGCCGTAGCGGTCCAGCACGCCTGCGATACGGTCGATGTTGCAGAGATCGGTGCCGATGCCGAGGATCATGGGGCTTGCTGCTCGAGGGACTCTGAACGGTTCACAGAGAAAGCTCTGCCGCGATGTCGCCGCTGCGCTGATCGATCGTCACCCGCAGCGTCGCCGGCGCCCCTGCGCCTGTATCGGGATCATGGCGTTCGGCCGGAAAGGTCAGGATCAGGCCGCTTGCCGGATCATAAGCCGCTGTCCGCCCGGCGAAATCGAGACTGTAGAAGCCGCTGCCTTCCTGCAGCGACACGCGGCGGCATTGCGGCATCCCGGTTTCGTCGGCGGGCGGAGAGATCACCATCAGGTGCAGCGCCGCCGCGGCGGGCTCGACATTGTCGAACAGCGCGACGCGGACCGCGCCATTCGCATAGGTCGCAGAGTTCTCGGCCCAGGGCTCGACGAGATAGCGGGCGTTCACGGCCGCGTCGCAGGGGCCGACATGGGCGGCAAACCCAGCCGAGGGCAGCAGTGCCAGTGCCAAGGCGGCAAGTCGCTTCATTGCGCGCGTCCCCGCGCCGCGTCCATGCGCGCCCGCATTTCCCTGATCGCCGGCCCGAGGCCGATGAAGACAGCTTCCGAGATCAGGAAATGGCCGATGTTGAGTTCGCGCAGTTCCGGGATCGCGGCGATGGGGCCGACGGTGTCGAAGGTCAGGCCGTGGCCCGCGTGGACCTCCAGCCCCAGCGCGGCGGCGATGCGGGCGCCCTCGGCCAGCCCCGCCAGTTCGGCGTCGCGGGCGGCGGGGTCGCCGTCGGTGTCGTGGTCGCAATAGGCCCCGGTGTGCAGTTCCACGACCGCCGCGCCGATGCGGGCGGCGGCCTCGATCTGTCGGGAGTCGTGGCCGATGAACAGCGACACCCGGCTGCCCGCCTCGCGCAGCGGCGCGATGAACTCGGCCAAGCGCGATTCGTCGCCCGCGATGTCGAGGCCGCCTTCGGTCGTGCGTTCCTCGCGCTTTTCGGGGACGATGCAGACGGCATGGGGGCGGTGGCGCAGGGCGATGGCCTGCATCTCCGCCGTGGCCGCCATTTCCAGGTTCAGGGGGACGTGCAGCGCCTCGGACAGCCGGGCGATGTCGGTGTCCGAAATGTGGCGGCGGTCCTCGCGCAGGTGGGCGGTGATGCCGTCGGCCCCGGCCTCCTGCGCCAGCAGGGCCGCGCGCAGGGGATCGGGCCAGGGGGTGCCGCGCGCGTTCCGCACGGTGGCCACATGGTCGATGTTGACGCCCAGTCGCAGCATGACGGTTCCCCCCTGATGTCCGCGGCCGAGCCTAGCCCTGCGGCGCGGCCGAGGGTAGCCCCGCGATGGTCCGGGTGGCGCGCACCCACCAGCCGGGGTTCGCGGCGCCGATGGCCCGCGCGGCGGCCTCGGCGGCGGGTGCATCCGCGAAGATGCCGAAGCAGGTCGCGCCCGACCCCGACATCCGGGCAAGCTGCGCATCTTCTGCCGCAAGCGCCGCCAGGCAATCGGCGATGACGGGGCGCAACCCGAGGGCGGGCGGCTGCAGGTCGTTGCGGGTCGCGGAAAGCCACTTCGCCAGCGCGGCGGCGTCGGGCCGCAAAGGTGGTTCGGGCAGGGGCGGGTTGTCGCGCCGTTCCAGCGCGGCGAAGACGGCGGGGGTGGGCGTTTCCACGCGGGGGTTGACCAGCACCAGATGCAGTCCGGGCAGGTCGAGGAGCGTGATCCGCTCGCCCACGCCCTCCATCCGCAGGGGGCGGCTGAGCAGGCAGGCGGGCAGGTCGGCGCCCAATCGCTCGAGGCGGTCGGGCGTGCGGTCCAGCGCCCGCAGCACCGCCGCCGCATCCGCCGTGCCGCCGCCGATGCCCGAGGCGGGGGGCAGGTGCTTGTCCAGCGTGACCGCAGCCTCGGCGCCGACGTGGCGCAGGGCGCGCAGGCACAGGTTGTCCTCTCCCCCCGGCACCGCACCGGCGAAGGGGCCGGTGACGGTCAGCGAGGACGGCCCCGGCGAGACGCTCACCCGGTCGCCCAGTTCGGTGAAGACCACCAGCGAATCGAGCAGGTGATAGCCATCCGCCCGCCGCCCGGTGACATGCAGGGCCAGGTTGATCTTGGCGGGGGCGGGCTCAAAGCGGGTCATGGGTGCGGGCTGTCCGGGTTGCGAGGGGATCACGAGGGACGTGCCCGGCGCGGCGTGATGCGGAGCAGGGGCAACGGATGCCATCCTCCCGCATGGCTTTCCAAGGCTAGCGGCCGGATGCGCCCCATGGGACCAACCGCGCCTCAGGGTCCTGAGGACGGGCCGGCAGGGGGAGCCTCCGCTTCGGCCGCCGGGGCCTCCGTGCCGGTGCCCTCCGCGTCGGTCAGCGTCTCAGGCTCGGGCTCGGGCAGGCCGAAGCCTTCGGGCAGGGTGCCGCCATTGGCGCGCTCGGCCTCCAGCACGGCGTCCAGCCCGACCTCCAGCTTGGCGCGGATGCGGTCCACGTCGGTGTCGGTGTCCTCGGGCTTGTAGAGGCTCAAAGCCCGCTGCCATTGGATCTCGGCCTCGCGCTTGCGGCCGGCCATCCAGTAGATGTCGCCCATGTGGTCGTTGACCAGGCTGTCGTCCGACATGACGGCCACAGACCGCTCCATCGGCTCGACGGCTTCCTCGTAGCGGCCCAGCCGGTAATAGGCCCAGGCCAGCGAATCGAGGATATAGCCGTCATCGGGGCGCAGCTCGACCGCGCGCTTGATCAGGTCCAGCCCCTCGTCCAGCCGAACATTCCGGTCCACCCAGGAATAGCCGAGATAGTTCAGGATCGGCGCCTGGTCGGGCTGCAGGTCCAGCGCGGCCTGAAAATCCGCGTCGGCACCGTCATAGTCGCCCGAGCGTTCGCGGGCGATGCCGCGGGCGTAAAGCGGGAACCAGGTGGCCTGCGGGTCTTCCTCGGCCTGCAGGATCTGCAGGGCGCGGTCATAGACGGGGACGGCCTCGGCGAACTTGTCGTTCTGCCGCAGCACGTCGCCCAGCGCCACCCAGGCCTGCGCATAGTCGGGATAGGTTTCGGTCAGGGCGCGGGCGGCGGCTTCGGCGGCCTCCATCCGGTCGGCGCGGGCCAGGCTGTCGATGCGCACCAGTTCCGCCGCCGGGCGCATCTGTCCGGCCTGCCGCAGCGCGTCGAATTCCCGCTCGGCCAGGTCGAACTGGCCCGCCGATTGCAGAAGCTGGGCGATCATCAGCCGCGCATCCGGCAGCGTCGGGTCCAGATACTGCCCCAGCCGGGCGTAAAGCAGCGCCAGCGGGTCGGTTTCCTCGTTCCCCATCAAGGCCCCGGCGAAGATGACCAGCACCTGCGCCAGCCCGTCGCGTGGGTCCTCGACGATGTCGAAGGGCACCGTTTCCCCCGCCTGCAGCCGCTGGCGCAGGTCGATCAGGACCGGCTCGTTCTCGATGGCGTCCAGCGAGTCGAGAAAGGCGATGGCCTCGTCGTTGCGTTCAAGCTGGGACAGCACCTGCGCGCGGGCGATCACCCCCTGCAGGTGCGACGAGGCCTCGGGATTGTCCAGCGCGGCGGCCGCCCCCTCGTAATCGCCGACGCTGGCGCGGGCAAGCGCAAGCTGGAACCCCGCGATCCCGGCAGCGCCGGTCGCCCCGGCCAACTGGTCCAGTTCGGCGAAGGCTTCCGAAGCGCGGCCCGCCCCCATCAGCGCCCAGGCGCGGAAAAGTCCGTCCAGCAGCGGCCCGCCCGCGCTGGGCGTCGAGGGATTTTCCTCAAGCGTGGCCAGCACGGCGGGCCAGTCCTGCTGCCGGGCCAGGTCGACGCGGCGGATCAGGGCGGCAAGCTCGGTCGTGTTGTCCTCGCCTTGCGGCAGGCTGCCGGCAAGCGCCACGGCCTGGTCCATCTGCCCCGCCGAGACCATGGACACCAGCGCCCCGTCCTGCAGGAAGGGGTCGGTCCCGTCCACCGCGACCGCGCGGCCGAAATACCGGGCGGCGGCGGTGAAGTCGTTGTCAGAGGCCGCCTGCCGCGCGGCCAGGTAAGGGCCCGCAAGGCCTGGAAGGCGGTTCACCCGCGTGGCGATCCGCGCATCCGGGACTGCCCCCGCATCCATCTGGGGCCCGCTGCCCGGGGTGGGTGCGGGGGTTCTGTCGGCCTGGGCCAGAACGGATGCC
>NZ_JAUNPC010000201.1 GCF_030536915.1 Paracoccus sp. (in: a-proteobacteria) | reverse complement strand
AGATTTGACATGAGCAGCATCACACTTGGCGTCCTGCTGATCGCGCTTCTTCTGGTTCTGATCCTTCTGGGGATGCGGATTGCCATCGCCCTCATCTCCGTCGCCTTTCTTGGGGTCTGGTTGATTCGCGACAACTTCACCCTGGCGATGAAGCTGATGTCGATGGCCACCTATAACGGCGTCGCCAACTATCTCTTCGCGACGATCCCGCTTTTCGTCCTGATGGGCCAGCTCGTCAGCGTTTCGAATGTCGGCAAGGACACATTCGAGGTGGCCGACACGCTTCTGCGGCGCATTCTGGGCGGGCTGGGCATCGCCACCGTGGCCGCCAATACCGTCTTTGCCGCCGTGACCGGGGTCTCCATAGCCTCGGCTGCTGTGTTCACCAAGGTCGCCGTCCCCGAAATGACACGGCATGGTTATCGTGCCTCGTTCGCAACGGGGACGGTCGCAGGCAGCTCGGTCCTCGGCATGTTGCTGCCGCCCAGCCTGCTGCTGATCATCTATGGCGTTCTGGCCGAGGTCTCCATCGGCAAAATGTTCATCGCCGGGCTGGTGCCGGGCATGCTTCTTGCGATGGGCTTTATCATCATGATCATGACGGCCGCACGCCTGTCGCCGAACCTGGTGTTCGATACCGAAAGGCTCCAGGAAAAGCAGCGGGCCGCGGCAGAGCTGCCGCGTCTTACCGTCGTCCAGCTTCTGGGCAAGAGTCTGCCGATCCTGCTGCTGGTGTTCCTGGTGATCGGCGGCCTTTACAGCGGTTACTTCACGCCAACCGAGGCGGGGGGTGTCTGCGACGCAGTCTGACCGGCGCAAAACTGTGGCGGGTCATGACGGACACGGGCGCGGTTTCGGTCAGCATCCTCATCCTGCTGGTCGCGGCAAGCTTCTACGGGCAGATGCTGGCAGTCGCCGGGATCCCGGCGGCGATCAGTGACTTCGTTCGCGACATAGGACTGGGGCCGGCAGGCTTTCTTATCGTCCACCTCTTGCTGGTCCTGCTTCTGGGCATGATCCTCGACAGCAGTTCGATCCTGCTGATCTTCGTGCCGATCGCCGCGCCGATCGCCCAAAATCTTGGCTTCGATCTGATCCAGTTCGGCATCCTCACCGTTATCGCTGTCGAAGTGGGTCTGCTTACCCCGCCCTTCGGTATTTCGATCTTTACGGTCCATGCCGCCTTGGCGGATCGAAGGGTTTCCCTGGAATCGATCTTCGCCGGGGTCTTGCCCTTCATCGGGGTCATGCTGCTGGTGCTGATCCTGCTGGCGGTTTTTCCCGGGCTGATCGTCTATTGACCGCAGTGCCCTAACCCTTTCCGGGGTAGGGCTCGACCGACTCCTTGGAGGACTTGCCGTTGTCTGCTCCTGCCATGATCCTTCCCTTTGCACATCCCCCCGGCTCCGCCGGCCCGCCTCCCTATGCCGATCCGGTGCAGGCGCTGGCCTCCGAGCGGGCCGAAGGGATCCTGGCAATGATCACCGGCATAGACGGGCCCTCGTATCGCCCTCTCGGCGCGACCATGGCCCTTTTTCCAGATGGGCGGCGCGTCGGCAGTCTTTCGTCAGGCTGCATCGAGGCCGATATCTATCGTCATGCAGAGCAGGCGCTGATCGACGGCCGCCCGGTGCAGCTTCGCTATGGCAAGGGCTCGCCCTATTTCGACATCCGCCTGCCTTGCGGCGGCGGGTTGGAGATCACGCTGCTGCCGCGACCGCCTCTCGTGCTGCTCAACCGGGCGGTGGCGCTTCGGCAGGCCCGCCAGCCTTACGCCCTCTCGGTTTCCTACGACCGCGGCTTGTGCCACATCGCTCCGGACCGGCCAACCGGGTTCGAGAACGGCCTGTTCCACGCAGCCGTCCGCCCCGAGCCGAGGTTCCTGATCTTCGGAAAGGGTCCTGAGACGATCGTCTTCGCCGGCCTCGTCCGTTCTGCGCATTTTCCCTGCCTTCTCTTGTCGCATGACCCCGAGACGCTGGAACTGGCTGCGCAGGGCGGTGTGCCGACGTGCTGCCT
>NZ_JAUNPC010000014.1:42855-44103 GCF_030536915.1 Paracoccus sp. (in: a-proteobacteria) | reverse complement strand
TGAAGGTGATGCTGTTTCCCAAGCTGGAAGAATATTTCATCGGCTTCCGGGTGCAGGCATGACCCCGCTCGACGCCATCGATCGCAACCTCATCAAGGCGACGCAGGCCGGGCTGCCGCTGGTCGAGGCCCCCTACGCCGCGGTCGCGGAAGCCATCGGGCTGACCGAGGCCGAGGTGATCGCCCGCCTGTCCGCGATGCAGGACCGCGGCATCATCCGCCGCATCGCCGTCGCCCCGAACCACTATGCGCTGGGCATGACCGCCAACGGGATGAGCGTCTGGGACGTGGCCGACGACCGCATCTCGGAACTGGGGCAGCGGATCGGGGCTTTGCCCTACGTGACCCACTGCTACCAGCGCCCGCGCGCCCTGCCCGACTGGCCCTATAACCTGTTCGCCATGCTGCACGGCGAGAGCCGCGAGGAAGTCGAGGCCAAGCGCGGCGAAGTGTCCCTGATCCTTGGGGATGCCTGCCGGGGCCACGATATCCTTTATTCGACCCGCATCCTGAAGAAGACCGGGCTGCGCCTGCGCGATGAATGAAAGGGGCCGCCGATGTTCCGCCTGACCCAGTACATGCACCAGCTTGTGGACCCCACGCCCGTCCGGCGGAGGGGCACGCCCGGTTCGGTCAAGCCGGTGGTGATCTGGAACCTGACCCGCACCTGCAACCTCAAGTGCCGGCACTGCTACACGGTCAGTTCGGACCACGTTTTTCCGGGTGAGCTGACGCATGAGCAGGCCCTAGGCGTCCTCGACGACCTGTCGGCCTTCCGCATCCCCGCGCTGATCCTGTCGGGGGGCGAGCCGCTTTCCCGCTTCGACTTCTGGGACCTGGCGGAACGGGCGCGGGAACTGGACTTCCGCCACCTGTCGCTGTCCACCAACGGGACAAAGCTGGGCGAGCCGGGCGTGGCCGACCGCGTCGCGGCGCTGGGCTTCGACTATGTCGGCATCTCGCTCGACGGGATCGGCGCCACGAACGACTGGTTCCGGGGGGTCGAGGGCGCCTTCGCCAATGCGCTGGCGGGCGTGCGCGCCTGCAAGGCGCGGGGCGTCAAGGTAGGCCTGCGCTTCACCATCACCAAGGACAACGGCGAACAGTTGCCGCAGATGCTCGACCTTTGCGAATCCGAGGGGGTGGACAAGTTCTACCTGAGCCACCTCGTCTATGCCGGCCGGGGCGACAAGCACCGGGGCGAGGACCAGGAGCACGCCCATACCCGCCGCGCCATGGACCTGCTGAT
>NZ_JAUNPC010000014.1:29018-42755 GCF_030536915.1 Paracoccus sp. (in: a-proteobacteria) | reverse complement strand
GATTATGCCGAGCATTGCGCGTCCTGCCATGCCGAGAACCGGCTGGGCGGCACCGGACCCGCGCTGATCCCCGAAACGCTGGGGCGGGTGCGCGGCATCGACGAGGTGATCGCGCATGGTCGGCCTGCGACGCAGATGGAGGGCTTCGCGGAGGATCTGTCGCCCGAGCGCATCGCCGCGTTGGTCGAGTTCATCAAGGCGCCTCTGGCCGAGACGCCCACATGGACTGTGGCCGACATCGAGGCCAGCCGCGAGATGGCCTCGGACTACACCCCCGCCGGAAAGCCGGTCTTCACCGCCGATCCCATGAACATCACGCTGGTCGTGGAGACGGGCGACCACCATGTCAGCGTGCTGGACGGCGACACATTCGACGTGCTGGACCGCTTCGACACGCCCTATGCGGTGCATGGGGGGCCGAAGTTCTCGCCTGACGGGCGCTTTGTCTTCGTCATGTCCCGCGACGGCTGGGTCGAGAAATACGACATCTGGTCGCTCAAGGAGGTCGGCCGCGTCCGCGCGGGCCTCAACAGCCGCAACATCGCCATGAGCCATGACGGCCAGTGGCTCGCCGTCGCCAACTATCTGCCGCAGACGCTGACGATCCTGTCCACCGAGACGCTGGAACCGGTGCGCGTGATCGATGTGGCGGCCCGCGATGGCACCCCCAGCCGGGTCAGCGCGGTCTATCAGGCGCCGGACCGCAAAAGCTTCATCCTTGCGCTGAAGGACGCCCCCGAGATCTGGGAAGTCGCGACCGACCCCGAGTCGGGACCCTATTACGATGGCTATGTCCACAGCTATGAAAAGAATGCCGTCGAGGCCTTCGGCGCGCAGGAGGGGCTGTTCGCCCGCCGCCGCATCCGCACCGAGGAGCCGCTGGATGATTTCTTCTTCGATCCCGGTTACAGGAACCTGATCGGCACCAACCGCGAGGGCACCAAGGGCGTGGTCATCAACCTCACCAGCGGCGGCAAGGTGGCCGAACTGCCGCTGCCGGGGATGCCGCATCTAGGGTCCGGCATCACCTGGGACCGCGATGGCCACAAGGTCATGGCCACGCCGCACCTGAACGAAGGCGTCTTGTCGGTGATCGACATGACCGACTGGACGCTGGTCAAGCAGATCGAGACGAACGGCCCCGGCTTCTTCCTGCGCAGCCACGAGACCTCGCCCTACGTCTGGGCCGACGTCTTCTTCGGTCCCCACAAGGACGAGGTCCACATCATCGACAAGCAGACGCTGGAGATCGTCAAGACCGTCAACCCCGCCCCCGGCAAGACCGTGGCGCATACCGAGTTCACCCGCGACGGCAAATACGCGCTGGTGTCCATCTGGGAAGACGACGGGGCGGTGGTTGTCTATGATGCCAAGACGCTGGAGGAGGTGCGGCGGCTGCCGATGCGCAAGCCCTCGGGGAAATACAATGTCTGGAACAAGATCACCTTCTCGGATGGAACCAGCCACTAAAAGGAACCTGCTGCGGCTGGGGCTGATCCTGTCGCCCTTCGTCTGGGGGGCGGTGGCGATCAACCTGTTCATGCTGGGGCTGATCTCGGCCTCGGTCGGCTGGCCGAACCTGTCGCCCATCGCCACGCTGATCGTCGCGGTGCCGCTGGCGGTGCCTGCCACCTGGCTTGCCACCCACTGGGTCGCCGGCCTGCTGGACGAGGCGGAAGGCTAGCGCAAGGCGCCGCGCCGCGCGATTGCCAGCATTACCCCGATCAGCCGCCTGCGCGCGGCCCAGGGCGGACGGGCAAGCGCCGTCCCGGCCCATCGCGCCTGCGCCATCACCGGGCGCTTCTTGGAAAAGCGCGCGAAGCCGTCGAAGCCGTGATAGGCGCCCATGCCGCTGTCCCCCACCCCGCCGAAGGGCAGGTTCTGCTGGCCCACGTGGAACATGCAGTCGTTCAGGGTGACGCCGCCCGACATGCTGCGGGCCAGCACCCGGTCCTGCCGGGCGCGGTCGTCGTCGAAATAGTAGAGCGCCAAGGGCCTTGGCCGGGCGTTCACATGGTCCAGCGCCTCCTCCAGTGTGGCCGCAGGGATGACCGGCAGGACGGGACCGAAGATCTCCTCGCGCATCAGGCCGATGTTCTCGGGCGCGTCGAAGACCAGCGTCGGCGGCATGATGCGACCGTTCGCACCGAGCGGCACGGGGGCCAGTTCCACCACCCGCGCGCCGCCCTCGCGCGCCTCGGCCACGAGGCCCTGCAATCGCGCAAGGTGGCGGTCCGAGATGATCCGGGCATAGTCGCCATTCAGCCCCTTCGGAAACATGGCGGCGACGGCGCGGCGGGCCTGCGCCTCGAACTCGGCCATCCGCGCGGGCGGGACCAGCGCATGATCCGGCGCCACGCAGGTCTGGCCCGCGTTGAGCAGCTTGCCCGCCATCAGTCGGGGCACCGCGCGCGCGAGGTCGGCGGTGTCGTGCAGGATCGCGGGCGACTTGCCGCCGAGTTCCAGCGTGACCGGGGTCAGGTTGTCGGCCGCGGCCCGCATCACCTCGCGCCCCACGCGGGTCGAGCCGGTGAAGACAAGGTGATCCAGCGGCAGGCGCGTCATCGCCTGCGCCAGATCGGCATCCCCCGTGACGACTGCCACCTGCTCGGGCGGAAAGGCATCGGCCACCAGCGCGGCCAGCGCCTCGGCCGCGCGTGGCGCGAATTCCGAGGGCTTCACCAGCACCCGGTTGCCCGCTGCCAGCGCGTCCACCGCCGGGCCGAGCGTCAGCAGCACCGGATAGTTCCAGGCGCCGATCACGCCCACGACGCCCAGCGGCTGGTATTCGTAAAACGCCCGCGCCGGCCACAGGAAGCGCGACCCCGGAACCCTGCGGCGCCGCATCCAGCCGCGCAGGTGCCGCCGCGCATGGCCGATCGCGTCATAAAGCGGCAGCAGTTCCAGCAGCCGCGTTTCCGCCGCCGGGCGGCCGCCGAAATCCGCATCCACCGCCGCGATCAGGCGGGTCTCATACGCGCGGACCGCAGCCGCCAGCCGCGCCAAAGCCTGCCGCCGCGCCTTCAGGTCGGGACGGGGATCGGCGGCGAAACCTGCGCGCTGGCGCTGGAAGATTCCGGTCAGGGTCATTCGCGTCCCCGGAACTGGTCCATGGAACCATAGATGCCGAACAGCCGCCCGCCCACCGCGTCAAAGGCCCGCGTGGGCATGATCCCCTTGAGAAAGGGCAGCAGGTTCACCAGCCCCGGCAGCCGCAGGAAGATCCGGTCGCGGCGGATGGCGCGCAGGATGGCGTCGGCCACGGCCTCGGGGCGCAGGACGGGGATCAGACGCAGCTTCGCGCCCGCGAACATGCCGGTGTCGATATAGGTGGGGGTGACGGTGGTGACGCTGACCCCGGTGCGGGTCGCCTGCATTTCCAGCCGCAGCGAATCGGACCAGCCGATCAGCGCCCATTTGCTGGCGCAATAGACCGACATGTTCGGGTTCGACAGCATCCCCGCGGCCGAGGCGATGTTGACGATGTGCCCCCGTCCCCGCGCGATCATGCCGGGCAGGAAGGCGCGGGCGACCAGCATCGGGGCCAGGGCGTTGATCTCCATCGTGCGCCGGATGTCGGCGTCGCTATGGGCGGCGAAGGGCTTGCCCACCACGATGCCCGCGTTGTTCAGCAGGATGTCGGGAGAAAAGCCCCGCACTCCGGCATCCGCAACCGCCGCCGCAATGTCGTCTGGCCGGGACAGGTCCAGGCGAACGCCCGTGGCATCGAACCCGGCCATGCGGAACCCTTGCACCGCGCGATCCAGCGCCGCGGCGTCGATGTCCCACAACTCCACCCGCGCCGCCCCTGCCGCGAACAGCCGCCGGGCGACCAGCAAGCCAATCCCCGACGCGCCGCCCGTCACCAGCGCCGCAGCACCCTTGATCTCGGTCATTCCGCCGCCCTCTCCATGCCGCACCATTCTACGACGGCACGGAAGCAGCAGGAGAGAACGTCGCGTAAGATTGCACGGAAGATGAAGCACCCTCATAGCGTTTCATATCACGGAACGAACGCCTCCAGCACTTTCCGTCTTGCTTGACGGTGACAAGCTGGTGTTCAGTGCCGGAGCAAGGGAGAACCCCATATCGTTCTGTCATGCGGAACGGATATGCAGGGGAGGAGGACCGGGATGGAGCTGGCTCAACAACCGGGCGCCGAGGTGGCGCTGGGCGGGATCGAGACGCTGACCGAACCGAAGAAGGCCGAGACCTGGATGCGGCCGGTCGAGCTTGTCGCCGCCGCCCTGCTGGCGGTGATGATGGCCACGGTGCTGGCCAATGTCGTCTTCCGCTATGTTTTGAACCACCCCCTTCTGTGGGGGGACGAGGTCGCCTCGCTGGCCTTCATCTGGATGGCGATGCTGGGCGCGGCCATCGCCGTGGACCGGCACGAGCACCTGCGGCTGACGATCTTCCTGCCGCTGATCCCCCCGCGCATCCGGGTCTGGGTCGAGGTCGCGGGGCTCGTCGTCACCTGCATCCTGCTGCTGCGCCTGCTGCCCGAGGCCGTCAGCTATGCCTATGAGGAATCCTTCGTCACCTCGCCCGCGCTGGGGCTGCCGATGACATGGCGGGCTTCGGCCCTGCCCGCGGGCATCGGGCTGATGGCGCTGCTGATGGTCCTTGCCACGGTCCGCACCCGGAACTGGGGGGCGATCCTGTCCTCGCTGCTGCTGGTCGGGGCAGTCTGCGGCCTCATGTGGCTCGGCAAGCCGGGGCTTGTCGCCCTGGGCAACTGGAACCTGCCGATCTTCCTCGGGCTGGTCGTGGCCCTGCTGCTGGCCATCGGCGTGCCCATCGCCTTCTGCTTCGCCACGGGCACGCTCGCCTATCTGACCTTCGCCAGCCACGCGCCGGTCTTCGTGATGATGGGCCGGATCGACGAGGGGATGTCGTCCCTGATCCTGCTGTCGGTGCCGATCTTCGTGCTCTTGGGCTGCATCCTCGATGAAACCGGGATGGGACGGGCCATCGTGAACTTCCTCGCCTCGCTTCTGGGCCATGTGAAGGCGGGGATGAGCTATGTGCTGCTGGGTTCCATGTTCCTCGTCTCGGGGATTTCTGGGTCCAAGGTGTCGGACATGGCGACCGTCGCCCCGGCGCTGTTTCCGGAAATGCGCCGCCGCGGCCATTCGCCGGCCGAGATGACGGCGCTGCTGGCGACCGGCGCGGCGATGGCCGACACGGTGCCGCCGTCCATCGTGCTGATCGTGCTGGGGTCCGCCGCCGGAGTCTCCATCGCCGGGCTGTTCAAGGCGGGCTTCGTCATCGCCATGGTGCTGCTGCTGGTGCTGGCGCTGCTCGCCCGTTGGAAGGCGCGGGACGAGGACATGAGCGGCGTCCGCCGCGCCCGTCCCGGCATCATCGGCCGGACGCTTCTGATCGCGGCCCCGGCGCTGGTCCTGCCCTTCCTGATCCGCAGCCTCGTCGGCGGCGGCGTCGCCACCGCGACAGAGGTTTCGGCCATTGCCGTCGTCTATGCCTTCCTGATCGGCGTCGTCCTTTACGGCGGCATCCCGCGCCGCCGGATCGTGCCGATGCTGGTGGAAACCGTCGCCATGTCGGGCGCGATCCTGCTGATCCTCGGGACCGCATCCGCCATGTCCTGGGCGCTGACGCAATCGGGCTTCGCCCGCGACCTGACGGCGATGATGACCACCCTGCCGGGCGGGCCGGTGATCTTCATGCTGGCGTCGATCGTGATCTTCCTGATCCTCGGCTGCGTGCTGGAAGGCCTGCCCGCCATCGTCCTGCTGGCGCCGATCATGTTCCCGCTGGCCCGGACGCTGGGCATCCACGACATCCATTATTCCATGGTGATCGTGACGGCGATGAACATCGGCCTGATGGCACCCCCCATCGGCATCGGATTCTACATCGCCTGCAAGATCGCGGGCATCTCGCCCGACGCCGTGATGGGCCGCATCTGGCCTTACTTGGTCGCGCTGCTGGTGGGCCTTGGCGTCATCGCTGCCGTGCCCGCGATTTCCACCGCCTTCATCTGAAGCCGATCTCTGGGAGGAGACAAACCCGTGAAAACCAACCGCCGCACCCTGCTGATGGGGGCCGCCGCCCTCGGCCTTGCCGCGCCGTTCATCCGGCCCGGCGCCGCCCGCGCGGCCGAGTTCAGCTACAAGCTGGCCAACAACCAGCCGATGACCCATCCGACCAATGTCCGCGCCGCCGAGGCCGTGGCGAAGATCCTCGAGGAATCGGGCGGCCGCGTGGACATCCAGGTCTTCCCCTCGAACCAGTTGGGCGCGGATACCGACGTGCTGGGGCAGCTTCGCTCAGGCGGGGTCGAGTTCTTCCTGCTCTCGCCCCTGATCCTCTCCACGCTGATTCCCAATGCCTCCATCAGCGGCATCGGCTTCGCCTTCCCCAACTACGATGCCGTCTGGGCCGCGATGGACGGCGAGCTTGGCGCCCATGCCCGGTCGCAGATCGAGGCGGGCGGGCTGATCGTGCAGGACAAAATCTGGGACAACGGCTTCCGCCAGACCACATCCTCGCGCGGGCCGATCACCACGCCCGCCGATTTCGAGGGGATGAAGATCCGCGTCCCCGTCTCGCCGCTCTGGACCTCGATGTTCACGGCCTTCGGCGCCGCCCCCGCCTCGATCAACTTCGCCGAGGTCTATTCGGCGCTGCAGACCGGGATCGTGGACGGGCAGGAAAATCCGCTGGCCATCGTCTCGACCTCGAAGCTGAACGAGGTGCAGCAGTATTGTTCCATGACCAACCACATGTGGGACGGCTTCTGGATGCTGGGCAACCGCCGGGCATGGTCGGCGCTGCCCGAGGACCTGCAGGCGATCGTGTCGAAGCACCTGAACGACGCGGGCATGGCGCAGCGGCAGGACGTGATGGCGCTGAACCAGTCGCTGCGGGGCGAACTTGAGGGCGCCGGCATGGCCTTCAACGACATCGATCCGGCCGGTTTCGAGCAGAAGCTGCGCGAGGCGGGCTTCTATGCCGAATGGAAGGGCAAGTTCGGCGACGAGGCCTGGGCGATCCTTGAAAGCTCGGTCGGCCGGGCGCTGGCATAAGGTGGTGGCGCAGGCGCCCATCTCTGCGGCCGGTCCTGCCCTTGCGGGCGGGGCGCAGGCGGTGGACCGGGCGCTTGCGCTGCTGGCCGCCGTGGGCCGCGCCCCGCCCGCGGGCGCGCCCTTGTCGGCGCTGGCGCAGGCGGCGGGGGTGGCCAAGCCCACCGCCCGCCGGCTGCTGATTTCGCTGATGGGGGCGCATCTGGTCGAACAGGACGCGGGCACGCGGGCCTATCACCTGGGCGCGGGGGCGTTCCTTCTGGGCCTGCGCGCGGGGCGGCGGCACGACATGGCCGAACTCGCCGCCGATTGCGTGGCGCGGCTGGCGCGCGACAGCGGCGACAGCGCCTTCCTGCTGGTGCCGCAGGGCGACGAGGTCCTGTGCCTGATGCGCGAGGAAGGCGCGTTCCCCATCCGCACCCATGCCCTGCTGGCGGGCGACCGCAACCCGGCGGGCGTCGGCGCGGGCGGCATCGCCCTGTTGGCCGCCCTTCCGCCGGATGAGGCGGCCGCTACCTTGGACCGCATCGCCCCCGCGACCCTGGCCCGGATGGGCGAGGCCGCCGCGCATCTGCCCGCCGACGTGGCGCTGGCGCGGGAACGGGGCTTTGCGCTGAACCCCGGCCGGGTCGTGCCGGGAAGCTGGGGCATGGCCGTCCCGGTCCTTTGGCCCGACGGCCGCCCCGCCGCTGCCCTGACCATCGCCGCCGTCGAATCCCGCATGACCGCCGCCCGCCAGCCGGAACTGGTCCGCCTGCTGCAAACCGAGGCCGCGCTGATCGAGGCGAGGCTGGCCCGCCCCCTCACCCTCGGCGCGAACCCCGCGCCGCAACCGACGCTGCAGACCGCAAAAGGATAAACCATGACCGAGCCGCTGATCGTGGGCTGGGCCCATACCCGCTTCGGCAAGTCCGAGGCTCCCGACACCACCGCCCTGATGGCCGAGGTCGCGGGCCCGGCGCTCGCCCATGCGGGGGTGACGGCCGAGCAGCTGGACGGCATCTTCGTCGGCGTCTGGAACAACGGCTTCTCGCGGCAGGACTTCCAGGGCGCGCTGGCGGCGATGGGCACGCCGGAACTGGCGGGCGTGCCCTTCATGCGGACGGAAAACGCCTGCGCCACCGGCTCGGCTGCGCTTTACGCGGCGGCCGACTTCATCGCCTCGGGGCGCGGACGCGTGGCGCTGGTGATCGGGGCCGAGAAGATGACGGCGACCCCGGTGGCCGAGGTCGGCGACATCCTGCTGGCCGCCAGCTACGTCCCCGAGGAGGCGGATGTCGAGGGCGGCTTCGCGGGCGTCTTCGGCCAGATCGCCAACACCTATTTCCAGCGTCACGGCGACCGGTCCGAGGAACTGGCCATGATCGCCGCCAAGAACCACGAGAACGGCACCCGCAACCCCTACGCCCATATGCAGAAGGATTTTTCGGTCGAGTTCTGCAATATGCCGTCCGAGAAGAACCCGCGCGTGGCGGGGCCGCTGCGGCGCACCGACTGCTCGCTGATCTCGGACGGGGCGGCGGCCATCGTGCTGGCCGATGCCGAAACGGCCGAGACCCTGACCCGCGCCATCCGCTTCCGCGCCCGGGCGCAGGCGGGCGATGTGCTGGCCCTATCGCGTCGCGATCCCATTGCCTTCGAAGGGGCGCATCGGGCATGGGCCGACGCGCTGGATCAGGCGGGGGTCCAGATCATGGATCTCGACCTCGTGGAAACGCATGACTGCTTCACCATCGCCGAGATGATCGAATACGAGGCGATGGGCTTGGCCCCGCCCGGGGAGGGCTGGAAGGTCGTGCGCGACGGCACCACCCGCATGAACGGCGCGCTGCCGGTGAACCCCTCGGGCGGGCTGAAGTCGCGCGGCCATCCCATCGGCGCCACGGGCGTTTCCCAGCACGTCATGGCCTGCCTGCAACTGATGGAGGAAGCGGGTGAGATGCAGGTGCCGCGCGCGAAGCTCGCGGGCGTCTTCAACATGGGGGGCGCTGCGGTTGCCAACTACTGCTCGATCCTCGAGAGGGTGAAATGAACGACCTGCCCGCCGCGGGGCTCGCCGCGACGGTCCTGCCCGTGTCCACGCGGGTGATGAACCTCGCGACCTTCCTGACGCAATCCGCCCGCCGCCTGCCCGACGAGATCGCGCTGGTGATGGGCGAGCGCCGCTGGACCTGGGCCGAGTTCGAGGCCCGCACCGACGCGCTGGCAGCCGCGTTGCAGGACCGGCTAGGCCTGAAGAAGGGCGACCGCGTCCTCTGCCAGTCGCAGAACTGCCCCGAGATGATGCAGGCCATGTTCGCGGTCTGGCGCGCGGGCGGCGTCTGGGTGCCCGCGAATTTCCGCCAGACGCCGGAGGAAGTGGCATATCAGGTGCAGGCCTCGGGCGCGGTGGGGCTGGTCTGCAACGCGGCCTTCCCCGATCACGCCACGGCCAGCGGCGATCTGGGCTTCACGCTCACCATCGGCGGCGATGCCTTCGGCACCTCGCTTGAGGCGCTGACCGAGGACTACATGGGCCAGCGCCCGAAGGTGGCGGTGGTGGACCGCGACGATCCCTGCTGGTTCTTCTTCACCTCGGGCACCACGGGGCGGCCAAAGGCATCCGTCCTGACCCACGGGCAGATGGCCTTTGTCGTCACGAACCACCTCGCCGACCTGATGCCGGGACTGACGCCCGAGGATGCCTCGCTGGTGGTGGCGCCCCTGTCGCATGGCGCGGGCGTCCACCAGCTGACGCAGGTCGCGCGCGGGGTGAAGACCGTGCTGATGCCGTCCGAGAAGTTCGACGTCAAGACCGTCTGCGCCCTGATCGCGGAATGGCGCGTGTCCACCATCTTCACGGTTCCCACGATCCTGAAGCTGATCGTGGAACATCCGGCGACCGTCACGGCCGACCTCTCCTCGCTGCGCTATGTCATCTACGCGGGCGCGCCGATGTACCGCGAGGACCAGAAGCGCGCGCTGGAGGTGCTGGGCCCGGTGCTGGTCCAGTATTTCGGCTTGGGCGAGGTCACGGGCGCGATCACCGTCCTGCCGACATATCTTCACAGCGCCACGGACGACGGCCTGACCGGCACCTGCGGCTTTGCCCGCACGGGGCTCGAGGTGCAGGTTCAGGACGACAGCGGCAACGAGGTCTCCCCGGGCGAGACGGGCGAGATCTGCGTGACCGGCCCCGCCGTCTTCGCGGGCTACTGGAACAACCCCAAGGCCAATGCGGAATCCTTCCGGGGCGGCTGGTTCCGCACGGGCGACCTCGGCCACATGGACGCGCGGGGGTTCTTCTACATCACCGGACGGCGGTCGGACATGTTCATCTCGGGCGGCTCGAACGTCTATCCGCGCGAGGTCGAGGAGAAGATCCTGACCCACCCCGCCATCAGCGAGGTCGCCGTGCTGGGGATGCCCGATCCCCTCTGGGGCGAGGTCGGCTGGGCGGTCTGCGTGCCGCGCGAGGGCGCGGCGGTCACGCCCGAGGAATTGGCCGCGCATCTCGACGGCAAGCTTTCGCGCTATAAGCTGCCGCGACGGTTCGTCATGTGGGGGGCGCTGCCGAAGTCGGCCTACGGCAAGATTACCAAGAAGATGATCCGCGAGGAACTGGAGCGTCTGGGATTGACCGGAGAGGCGTCGGCATGACGTCGGACGCTGCAACCGGGGCTCTGCCCCCCTCGGGCTCCGCCCCTGGCTCACTGGAAATGGTCCACCGGACCGTTTCCCGGGCGCTCGCCAGCCGGGGATATTTAAGACCTTCCGAAGCCGGAAAAGGCGGAACCTCCGCGCGCATGATCCATCCGGGACCGCGCGCGGCCGAGCGGGTGCAGGTTGCGCGGACGCGGCTGGTGCCGATTGAGGGCACCCTGCAGGCGGGCGAGACGGTAATGGCGGGGGTGGCCCGGTTGTTCGCCGAGGCGGGCTGTCCGGGAGGCATGGTCTTCCTTGACGGTGTGACCTGTGATCCGATGCGATTTGTGCTGCCGGCGCTGTCCAGCGATGCCTCTCATGCGGCATGGTATTCCGACACTTTCGCACCCGAGGGGCCAACGCGGATCGAGGCCGCCACCGCAAGCGTCGGCCAGCGCGACGGCGCGGCTTTCCTGCATTGTCACGGCATCTGGGGCACAGGCGACAGCAGGGCCATGGGCCACCTCCTGCCCCTCGACAGCGTGGTGGCGCAGGACACGGCGGTGACAGGCATCGGCGCGCAGGACGCCTGGTTCGACTCGCGCCCGGATGCGGAAACGAACTTCACCCTGTTCCAGATCTCGGGCAGCTTGCCCGACGCTTTCGGCCTGATCGCCCGCATCGCGCCGGGCGAGGATGTCGTGACCGCCGTCGAGGCGCTGTGTGCCGAGGCAGGCTGGACCGAGGCGCGCGTCCACGGCCTCGGCAGCATCGACCATATCCTGTTCGAGGACGGCGCCCGGGTCGATTGCCTGGCGACCGAACTGCGCTTTGCAGACGCGCGGGTCGAAGGCGGTCGCGCGCATCTGCCCATCGATGTCGTGGACATAGACGGCACCCTCTTTCACGGCGTGCTGGCGCGCGGAGAAAACCCCGTGGGCGTGACGCTGGAAATCCTGATCGAACCTTCCAAGGACAGACCATGACCACGAAAACTGCCCTCGTCACCGGCGCCGCGCGCGGCATCGGCCTTGCCGCGACCGAGCTTTTCCTCGAACGCGGCTGGCAGGTCGCCATGGTGGACCGCGACGGGGACGAACTGGCCGCCGCCTCGGGCACCCTGCAGGGCGTCCATCCCATCGTGGCCGACGTGTCCATCCCCGAGCAGGTCGAGCGGATGCGCGACCAGGCGCTTTCCCGCTTCGGCCGCATCGACGCGCTCGTGAACAATGCGGGTGTGGCGCTGTTTTCCCGTGCGCCCTCGGTCAGCTTCGCGCAGTGGCGCGAGGTGATGGCCACGAACCTTGACGGCGTGTTCCTCTGCACCCAGGCGCTGACCCCGGCGCTGGCGGAAACCAAGGGGGCCATCGTCAACATCGCCTCGATCTCGGGGCTGCGGGCCTCGACGCTGCGGGTGGCCTATGGAACCTCCAAGGCGGCGGTGATCCACCTGACCAGGCAATATGCCGCCGAACTGGGCGAACTGGGCATCCGCGTGAACTGCATCGCCCCCGGCCCCGTCCGCACCAAGCTGGCGATGGAGGTCCATGCGCCCGAGATCATCGCCGCCTATTACGACGCCATCCCGCTGAACCGCTATGGCGAGGCGCGCGAGATCGCGGAAGGGATCGTCTTCCTCTGCTCGGACAACGCGAGCTTCGTCACCGGGCAGACGCTGGCCGTGGATGGCGGCTTCGACGCGACGGGCGTGGGGCTTCCGGCGCTGCGCCGGGGGGACTGAGGGCGAAGGGCGGCGCGTGCCGCCCTACATCACCAGCCACAGCGAGATTCCGGGGATCCCGACGATCAGGGTCAGCCGCGCCATGTCGGCGACCCAGAAGGGAAAGACCCCCCGGAAGATCGTCGCCAGCGGCACGTCCGGCACGACCGAGCGCAGGACAAAGACATTCATCCCGACCGGCGGGGTGATCAGCCCGATTTCCGTGGTCACGACAACGACGAGCGCGAACCAGATCAGGATGGCCTCGTGCGAGCCGAGCGTCTCGATCCCGAAGTCCATGCCCGACACCACCGGGAAGAACACCGGCACCGTCAGCAGGATCATGGACAGGCTTTCCAGCACGCAGCCGAGCAGCAGGTAGATCGCCACAATGCCCAGCATCACCGTCCAAGGACCAAGGCCGAGGCCCGCGACCAGGTCCGACAGCCCCTGCGTCAACCCGGCCACCGTCACGAAATTGCCGAAGATCTCGGCCCCGATGATGATGGCGAAGATCATGGCGGTGGCGACGGCGGTATCGACCAGCGCCCCCCACAGGCCCGCGCGGTCCAGCCCGCCGCCGAGACCGGCGATCACCAGGGCCGCCGCCGCGCCCATCCCCGCCGCCTCGATGGGGCTGAACAGCCCGCCGTAGATGCCGGTCATGATGAAGGCGAACAGCGCCAGCACCGACAGGACCCCCGCCACGTCGCGCCGGGTCAGCGGCGCGGCGGCGCGGGATACCGGCGGCGCGAGGTCCGGCCGGACCCGCACGGCGACCAGCACCGCCAGAAGATAGCCCAGCAGCCCCAGCAGCCCCGGCAGGATGCCCGCGACGAAGAGCTTGCCGATGTCGGTATTGGTCAGCAGCCCGTAGACGATCATCATCACCGAAGGCGGGATCAGGATGCCCAGCGTCCCCCCCGCCGCGATCGACCCGGCGGCCAGCCCGTCCGAATAGCCCAAGCGCCGCATTGGCGGCATCGCCACCTTGGCCATCGTCGCGGCGGTCGCCAGCGACGATCCGCAGACGGCCGAGAAGCCCCCGCAGCTGAGGACCGCGGCAAGGGCCAGCCCGCCGCGCACCCGCCCGAACAGCCGGTCGGCCACCGCAAACAGACCCTGCGCGATGCCTGAGGCGGCCAGCACGTTGCCCATGAAGATGAAGAGCGGCACCACAGACAGCGAATAGTTCAGCCCGGTGTCGAAGACCGCGTTGCCGACCATCGCCCCCGCGGGTCCGGTGCCGCGCAGGATGGCGAAGCCCCCTGCCCCCACCAGCGCCATGGCGAAGGCGATCGGCACCCGCAGCAGGGCCAGCGCCAGCAGCAGCCCGGCCCCGAT
>NZ_JAUNPC010000014.1:20487-28918 GCF_030536915.1 Paracoccus sp. (in: a-proteobacteria) | reverse complement strand
CAGCGCCAGGTCGACCTCGACATGGGCGCGGGCGCGGGTGGTCAGCGGCAGCGCCACGAAGACCAGCGCGGCCAGCGACATCTGGGTGATCTCGAAGGCGCCGCCGAAGGGACGGTTGAACAGGTAGCGCCCGACCACGTCGATGCAGGTCACGACCACCATCAGCAGGGTCAGCCCCGCCCCCGCCGCGGCCAGCAGCCGCCCGCCGAGGCGGCCGGCCGCGGGCATGATCCCGGCGCGGGGCGCCTGATCCGCCAGGCTCATCGCGCGGCACCCGCCTGCGCGCGGTAGTCGGCCAGCGCCGCCGCCCCGTCATGCCCGGCGCCGATGCGCGCGATCCACTCGGCTTCCAGCCGGGCGGCGATCTCGTCCACCTTCGCGACGATGGGGTCCGAGGCGTCGTGGATCTCGATCCCGGCCCCGGTCATGCGTTCGATCGCGGCGGCGTCGGCGGCGTTCCAGGCCTCGCCCACGCGGCGGGCCAGCGCCTCGCCCGACAGCGCCTCGATGGCGGCGCGGTCTTCCGGGGAAATCGCGTTCCAGCGGTCCTCGTTCATCACCATGTACCAGGTGGAGTTATACAGCCCTCCCGGCACCCGCATGGTGTAGCGGACATGGTCGATCAGGTTGAAGGCCGTCACCGCCTCGTAGCTGAAGGCGCCGCCGTCGATGACCCCGCGCGACAGCTTTTCGTAGATCTCGGGGGCGGGCATGAACAGGGGCGTCGCGCCCAGCGCATCCAGCAGGTCATGGACATAGCCGGCAGGAACGCGCAGCTTGACGCCGGCGAAATCCTCGGGCGTCCCGATCCTGACCTTTCCGGTGTGGATCAGCCCCGGCCCATGCGTCCACAGCCCCAGCAGATGCGCGCCCGCATGTTCCGCACGGGCGTCCAGCCGTTCCGTGTAGACCCGCCAGAAGGCCGTCGAGGTCGCCGCCGCATCGTCGCCCGTGCGGCTGAACTGCCCGACCATCGCGCCCGCGAAGCGGTCGCCTTCGGACGAGGGGTGCTGTCCATAGGCGATGTCGGCGATGCCGTCGCGGGCCAGGTCGAAATGCGCCTGCGGGGTGCCGAGCGGCTTGCCCGGCACCACGATCCTGACGCGGCCCCCGGTCGCCGCCTCGACATCCTTGGCCCAAGGCAGGATCGCGTTGACCAGCACCGGATGGCCGGGCGGCAGCCACGAGGACATGGTCAGCGTCTCGGCCAAGGCGGGCGTCGCCATCAGCGCCAGAACGGCAAGGGCGGAACGGAGGATGGCGGTCATGGCGCTCTCGATCATGATCCGGCGCACGGGAAGGGCGCGAGGAGGTCCGGGTTGCAGGATGCAGGCTGGCCAGGAGTGCGCCGTCCGGAAGGCCGGGCCATTGGCGGGCATTGCAGGGCGGGCAGGACCCGTCCACCCGGATCAGGGTCCGGGCGCGCCAGAGATCGACGAAAATACTCCGGCTTGCAAGAGGGGCGATGCGGCAACCGGACAGCCCCGCCGCGTGTTGTCGCTGAAAGCGGACGGGGGAACGGATCATGACGCCAAGATGGCCCGAGCGGCTGTGGATCGTGCGGCACGGGGAAAGCGCGGGCAATGTCGCCCGCGACTTCGCGTATCAGCAGGGCATGGCCCGGATCGACCTGACAGGGCGCGACGTGGATGTACCGCTGTCGCCCTTGGGCGAACAGCAGGCCCGCGCGCTGGGCCACTGGTTCTCGCAGGGGAAAGAGGAAGGGCGGCCCAATGTCGTGCTGTCCTCGCCCTACCTGAGGGCGATGGAAACCGCCCGCATCTTCCGCGACGCGGGCGGCTGCCCGGCCGACACCCGCATCCACCTGGACGAACGGTTGCGGGAAAAGGAATTCGGCATCCTCGACGGGCTGACCGGCAAGGGCATCCGCGCCGAGTTCCCCCAGCAGGCCGAGCTGCGGACCATGATCGGCAAGTTCTACCACCGCCCGCCGGGGGGCGAAAGCTGGTGCGACGTGATCTTCCGCCTGCGGGCGCTGCTGGATACAGTGGCGCTGCACCACGGCGGCTGCCGGGTGATGATCGTCGCCCACCAGGTCGTGGTCCTCTGCCTGCGCTACGTCATCGAGGGGATGACGGAACAGCAGATCCTCGACATCGACCGGCAGGCGGATGTCGCCAACTGCTCGATCACCGAATACGCTTGGGAAGCGGGCGAGGAAGGCACCGACGGTGGCCTCAAGCTGGTGCGCTACAACGTCACCGCGCCGATGGAGGCCGAGGACACCCCCGTCACCCGCGAACCCGACGCCATCGTGGGGAACCGGGGATGAGCGACGTGTCCTCGATCCTCGATGCCGCCTGGCTGCGCCGCCATCCCCTGCCGGTCCACCCCGAGAACACCGACAAGAACAGCCGCGGCCGGGTGATGCTGGTCGGCGGCTCGCTGCGGGTGCCGGGCGGGCTGATCCTGACGGCGCTGGCGGCCTTCCGCGCGGGCGCGGGCAAGGTCCAGATGGGCCTGCCCGAGCCGCTGGCGATCCCGACCGGCATCGCCATGCCGGAGGCGGGCATCTTCGCCCTGCCGCATGACGGCGGAGAGATCGCGGATGCCTCGATCCTGGTGGACAAGCTCGACGGCTGCGGCTGCCTGGTGCTGGGGCCGGCGATGGCCTCGCCCTCGGCGGCGCTGGCGATGATGGACGCGCTGCTGCCGGCGGCGGACGCGGGGCCGGTGCTGATCGACGCGGCCTGCGTCGGCGCGGCAGCCGCGCGGCTGGCCCAGGTCGAGGCGCTGGCGGGCGGCGCGATCCTGACGCCGCACCTGGGCGAGATGGCGCAGTTGACCGGGCTTGACGCCACCGAGATCGAGGCGCGGCGCGACGGGATCGCCGTGGAATGGTCGGCCCGGCTGCGCGCCGTCATCGTGATGAAGGGCGCCACGACCCTGATCGCCAGCCCGGATGGAGAGGTCGCCGCCTATGGCGGCGGCGGCGTGGGGCTGGCCACCGGCGGCTCGGGCGACGTGCTGACGGGGCTGATCGCCGGGCTATGCGCCCGCGGCCTGCCGGCTTTCGAGGCCGCCTGCTGGGGCGTCTGGCTGCATGGCGAGGCGGGGCGGCGGCTGGCCGAGCGATTGGGACCGATGGGCTTCATGGCCCGCGAACTGTCCGCCGAGGTGCCCAGCCTGATGCGTGGCGTCTGACGCGCAGGCGAAAGAATCCCGATCCGCTCTTGCAGCGCGCCCGCCGAGGCGACATGTCCAGCCAGAGGCCGGCCATCATGTCGACATGGAACACACAAGCCGGCGGCACAAGTGAAAGGATCAGCGGATGTCAGGCTTCACCCCTCACGGCAAGCATCTGGTCGCGGGCGAATGGGTCGGCGGAACGGAAACCTTCACCTCCAGCCCTGCGCATGGGCCGACGCATGAGTTCGCGGTGGGCACGCCCGAGCTGGTCGCCCGCGCCTGCGCGGCGGCGGCCGGGGCCTTCGACGCCTATGCCGCGACCACGCGCGAGGAACGCGCCCGCTTCCTCGACGCCATTGCCGACGAGATCGAGGCCCGCGCCGAGGCCATCACCGAGATCGGCGCCCAGGAATCCGGCCTGCCCGAGGCCCGCCTGCAGGGCGAGCGCGGCCGCACCACCGGGCAGTTGCGGCTGTTCGCAGACCATATCCGCAAGGGCGACTACCTCGACCGCCGCCATGACGCGGCCCTGCCCGACCGCACGCCCGCGCCCCGGCCCGAACTGCGGATGATCCAGCTTCCCGTGGGCCCCGTGGCGGTCTTCGGCGCCTCGAACTTCCCGCTGGCCTTCTCGACGGCGGGGGGCGACACGGCGGCGGCGCTGGCGGCGGGCTGCCCGGTCGTGGTCAAGGGCCATTCCGCCCATCCCGGCACCGGCGAGATCGTGGCCGAGGCCGTGCTGGCCGCCATCGAGAAGACCGGGATGCCGAAGGGCGTCTTCTCACTGATCCAGGGCGGCAACCGCAAGGTCGGCGAGGCGCTGGTCACCGACCCGCGCATCAAGGCCGTGGGCTTCACCGGCAGCCTCGCCGGGGGCCGGGCACTCTTCGACCTCTGCGCCCAGCGCCCCGAGCCGATCCCCTTCTTCGGCGAACTCGGCTCGGTCAACCCGATGTTCGTCCTGCCGAATGCCGCCGCCGCGCGCGGCGAGGAGATCGGGACCAACTGGGCAGGTTCCCTGACCATGGGCGCAGGCCAGTTCTGCACCAATCCCGGCATCGCCGTGGTGCTGGACGGCCCCGAGGCCGACCGGGTCATCGCCTCGGCCCGCGCCGCGCTGGAGCAGGTGGCCCCCCAGACCATGCTGACCGACGGTATCGCCCAAGCCTACCGCGAGGGCGTGGACCGGATGGGCAAGTCGAACGCGGTCAAGCCCGTGCTGACCACCGAGAGCAGCGAGCGCAGCGCCTCGCCCAACCTCTACGAGACCACCGCCGACGCCTTCCTGGGCGAGGACGACCTGGCCGAGGAGGTCTTCGGCCCGCTGGGCCTCGTCGTGCGCGCCAGTTCGCCCGAGGACATGGAGCGGATCGCGCGCGGCTTCCCCGGCCAGCTGACGGCGACGCTGCAGACCGATCCCGAGGACGCCGATCTTGCCCGCCGCCTGCTGCCGATCTTGGCGCAGAAGGCCGGACGGGTGCTGGCCAATGGCTATCCGACGGGTGTCGAGGTCGTGGACGCCATGGTCCACGGCGGACCCTACCCGGCCTCGACCAACTTCGGGGCGACCTCGGTGGGCACGCTCTCGATCCGCCGCTTCCTGCGGCCCGTCGCCTTCCAGAACCTGCCCGACTACCTGTTGGCCGGCGATCTCGCAGGCTGACGAGGCGCAGTCCCAATTACGAAGGCCGCCCCGGCAGGGCGGCCTTTTTTGTGGATCAGCGGGCAGTCAGCCGCTCGACCTGAGCGGCGGTCAGGTAGCCGGTGGCGGTCAGGTCGTTCGCCCGCTGCCATGCCGCGATGGCACTGCGGGTGCCGCGCCCGAAGACGCCGTCCACGCCCCGCGTGTCGAAGCCGCGCCGCGTCAGCCCGGCCTGCACCTCGGCTCGCTGCTGGCGGCTGAGGGCCAGACCCGCCTCGTCCTGCGCCGGACCGCTGGCGGCGGCGCTGCCGCCCGTGCCCTCAGAGGCCGCTGGGGCCTGCCCGCGCAGGATCTCGCTGGCCTGCGCCTGGGTCAGAGTCCCGGTCTGGGTATAGTCGCGGTCACGCTGCCACAGCGAGATGGCGCGGCGGGTTCCGGGACCGAAATTGCCGTCGAGGCCATTGGTGTTGTAGCCCAGCGCGTTCAGGCGGCGCTGTACCGCGACACGCTGATCTGCGGTCAGTGCAGCCCCGGCCGCCTCGGCCTGGGTGCCTGTGGTCGTCCCCGAACCCGCCTGGGTGCCCGTTGTCACGCCCGAGCCTGCCTGATTGCTCGGGGGCGCCACTGCGCCGCCCAGCCGCTGCACGCGCTCGCGCGCATGCTCGGCATACATGCCGTTCGGGAACTGCCGCAGGTAGGACTGGTAGGCCGACAGCGTGTTCGCGCTCTGCGCCTGCGAAAAGGCGGCGCGGTCCTGTTCCTGCTGCAGATACTGGCGGGCGATGCCGCCCACGATCTCGCCCACGTCCTGCGCCTGCACAGGCGCCGCAAGCAGCGTGGCGGCAAGCGCCGCCGAAAGCATTGTCCTGACCATCTGGTGGCCCTTTCCTCATGTCCGGCGGTCCGGGGCCGGCGCCCGCGGACCCTCATGCCCCCGAGGGGGCGTCCGAAGATATAGCGCCGCAAGGGTGCGCTGGTTCCGAGGGCCGCCGGACGGGCCGCCGCGCGACGTTGCGGCATCCTGCGTCCTGCCCCATCGCCGCGCTTGTCAGGCGCCCGCGCTTTGGTCAGTCTGCACGGCGGAGGAAAAGGGGCTGCGCCGCGAATACGGCGCAAGACACCCACAGGGAGGAAATTGATGGCACGGTTCTTCACGTCGGTCGCGGTGGCGGCCCTTCTCGGCGCGCCCGCTTTCGCCGAGGTCTCGGATGGCAAAGTCAGGATCGGCATCCTGAACGACCAGTCGGGCGTTTATGCCGATTTTGGCGGCCTCGGCTCGGTCGAGGCCGCGCGCATGGCGGTTGAGGAGATGGGCAGCACCGTTCTGGGCGCGCCGGTCGAGATCGTCAGCGCCGACCACCAGAACAAGGCCGACATTGCCAGCAACATCGCACGGCAGTGGTACGACACCGAGCAGGTCGATTCGATCATGGAGCTGACCACCTCGTCGGTGGCCCTGGCCGTGCAGGCGCTGTCGGCCGAGAAGAAGAAGATCGACCTCGTGACCGGCGCGGCTACCGCCGACCTGACCGGCAAAGCCTGTTCGCCCTACGGCTTTCACTGGGCCTATGACACCCATGCGCTGGCCGTGGGCACCGGCGGCGCACTGGTCGAGGACGGCGGCGACAGCTGGTTCTTCCTGACTGCCGACTATGCCTTCGGCTATTCGCTTGAGGAAAACACCGGCGCCATCGTCACCGAAAAGGGCGGCACCGTGGTGGGTTCGGTCCGCCATCCGCTGGCGGCGACCGACTTCTCGTCCTTCCTGCTGCAGGCGCAAAGCTCGGGCGCCAAGGTCGTGGGGCTGGCGAACGCCGGGATGGACACCCAGAACGCCATCAAGCAGGCGGCCGAGTTCGGGATCGTGCAGGGCGGCCAGCGCATGGCGGGGCTGCTGTTCACGCTGGCCGAGGTCCACGGGCTGGGGCTGGAAACCGCGCAGGGGCTGACCCTGACCGAAAGCTTCTACTGGGACCGTACCGACGCCAGCCGCGCGTTTTCCAACCGCTTCAAGGAACGCACCGGCAAGATGCCCAACATGATCCAGGCGGGCACCTATTCGGGCGTGCTGCATTACCTCAAGGCCATCGAGGCCGCGGGCACGGACGAGACCGAGGCCGTGGCGGCCAAGATGCGCGAACTGCCGGTCAGCGACGCCTTTGCCGAAAACGGGCGGGTCGGGCCGAACGGGCGGATGATCTCGGACGTCTATCTGATGGAGGTGAAATCCCCCGCCGAAAGCACCGGCGACTGGGATTACTACGACATCAGGGCGACGATTCCGGGTGACCAGGCCTATCTGGACCCGGCCCGGTCGGGCTGCCCGCTGGGGCAATGACGGCAGTCGGGACGAAACCCCGCAGGCCCCCGATCGGGGCCTGTGCAAATGCAGAAAATGCCATCCAAAAGTCTTGCGAAGGCGATGGACTGCGGCAATCATCCGCAGTGGAACGGTGACGGGCGTCACGCAAGGCGCCGTCACACCCGGACCCGCATCCGGGACAGAATGACAGGGAGGACTACATGAAGTTTCTTTACATCACCGCCGCCACGGCGGCGCTTTTGGCTGGCACGGCCACGGCGCAGGAACTCACCGACGGCAAGGTGAAGATCGGTATCCTGAACGACCAGTCCGGCCCCTATTCGGGCGTGGGCGGCGTCGGCTCGGTCGAGGCCGCGCGGATGGCGGTCGAGGATTTCGGCGGCACCGTGCTGGGCGCCCCGGTCGAGATCGTCGGCGCCGACCACCAGAACAAGGCCGATGTCGGCTCGTCCATCGCGCGCCAGTGGTTCGACACCGACCAGGTCGATGCGATCATGGACCTGACGACCTCCTCGGTGGCACTGGCCGTCCAGGCGGTCGCGGCCGAGAAGAACAAGGTCACCATGATCACCGGCGGCGGCACGACCGAACTGACCGGCAAGGCCTGCACCCCCTACAGCTTCCACTGGGCCTATGACACCCATGCGCTGGCGGTGGGCACCGGCGGCGCGGTCGTGGCGCAGGGCGGCGACACCTGGTTTTTCCTGACCGCCGACTATGCCTTCGGCTATTCGCTTGAGGAAAACACCACCAAGACCGTCGAGGCCGCGGGCGGCCAGGTGCTGGGCGCGGTCCGCCATCCGCTGAACTCGACCGACTACTCGGCCTTCCTGCTGCAGGCGCAGGCGTCGGGCGCCAAGGTGATCGGGCTTGCCAGCGCCGGGACAGATACCCAGAACGCCATCAAGCAGGCGGCCGAATTCGGCATCACCCAGGCCGGACAGAACCTTGCCGGGCTGCTGCTGATGATCTCGGACGTCCACGGCCTGGGGCTGCAGGCGGCGCAGGGCCTGTATCTGACCGAAACCTTCTACTGGGACCGCGACGATGAATCGCGCGCCTTCGGGAACCGCTTCAAGGAACGGACCGGCGGGATGCCGACGATGATCCATGCGGCCACCTACTCGACGGTGCTGTCCTATCTGAAGGCGATCGAGGCTGCCGGCGGCGACGATGCCGCCGCCGTGTCCGAAAAGCTGAAGGGCATGACGATCAACGACGCCTTCGCCCGGAACGCGACCGTGGCCCCGAACGGCCGGCTCATGAACGACGTCTTCCTGATGCAGGTGAAGACCCCCGAGGAAAGCAAGGGCGAG
>NZ_JAUNPC010000014.1:4332-20477 GCF_030536915.1 Paracoccus sp. (in: a-proteobacteria) | reverse complement strand
GTGGGACTATTACCACGTCCGCGCCACCATCCCGGGGGCCGAGGCCTACATGAACCCGGCCGAGTCGGGCTGCCCTCTGGTCACCGGATGACGGAAGCCCCGAACGACGAGGAGCCGCGGGTGGTGCTTTCCGCCCGCGGTCTCGGCAAGGACTTCTCGGGGTTCACGGCGGTCAACAACGTGAACCTCGACGTCCACCATGCCCGCATCCACGCGCTGATCGGCCCCAACGGGGCCGGCAAGACCACCGTCTTCAACCTGCTGACCAAGTTCCTGCAGCCCACGCGCGGCCAGATCACCCTGCTGGGCACCGACATCACCAAGATGAAGCCCGATGTGGTGGCCCGCATGGGGCTGGTGCGGTCCTTCCAGATCTCGGCCGTCTTCCCGCATCTGACGGTGCTGGAAAACGTCCGCGTCGCGTTGCAGCGCCCGGCGGAATTGCATGTGCAGTTCTGGCGCCCGCTCAAGGCGCTGGACGTGCTGAATGGCCGGGCCGAGGTGCTGATCGACGAACTGGGCCTGACCCCTTGGCGCGACGTGCGCGCCGCCGACCTCTCCTATGGCCGCAAGCGGGTGCTGGAGATCGCGACGACGCTGGCGCTCGACCCGCAGGTGCTGCTGCTGGATGAACCCATGGCCGGCATGGGGCATGAGGACGTGCATACCGTGGCCGAGATCATCCGCGAGGTCGCCCGCCACCGCGCCGTGCTGATGGTGGAACACAACCTTTCGGTCGTGGCCGACATCTGCCACGACGTCACCGTGCTGCAGCGGGGCGAGATCCTGGCCGAGGGCGACTATGCCACCGTCGCCGCAGACCCGCGCGTGCGCACCGCCTACATGGGGACCGAAGCATGAGCGCGCTTCTGAACGTGGCCGGGCTGAACGCCTGGTATGGCGAAAGCCACGTCCTGCATGGCGTGAACATGCATGTGAACGAGGGCGAGACCGTCTGCATCCTCGGCCGCAACGGCATGGGCAAGACCACCACCCTGCGGTCCATCATCGGCATCGTCCGCAAGCGGACCGGGCAGATCAGCTTCGCCGGGCAGGACCTGATGACCATGCCGCTGCACCGCACCGCGCGGGCGGGCCTGGGTTTCGTCCCCGAGGAACGCGGCATCTTCGCCACCCTGTCCGTGGATGAGAACCTGATGCTGCCCCCCGTGGTGGCGCAGGGCGGCATGACGCTGGACGAGATCTACACGCTGTTCCCGAACCTCAAGGAACGCCGCAACAGCCCCGGCACCAAGCTGTCGGGGGGCGAGCAGCAGATGCTCGCCATGGCGCGCATCCTGCGGACCGGCGCCCGCTGCCTTTTGCTGGACGAGCCGACCGAGGGCCTTGCCCCCGTCATCATCGACGCCATCGGCGCGGTGCTGCGGGAACTCAAGGCGCGGGGCATGACCGTGGTGCTGGTGGAACAGAACTTCCGCTTCGCCTCGAAGGTCGCGGACCGCTTCTATGTCATGGACCACGGCGTGATGGCCCATGAGTTCCCGGTGGGCGAACTCGGCGCCCGCATGGACATGCTGCAAGAAACGCTGGGAGTCTGAGATGACGATGATCTTCGGAATCCCGATCCAAGCCTTCATGGGCCAGATCCTCGTGGGCCTGATCAACGGCTCGTTCTACGCGCTTTTGTCGCTGGGCCTTGCGGTGATCTTCGGCCTTTTGCGCGTCATCAACTTCGCCCATGGCGCGCAATACATGCTGGGTGCCTTTGTCGCCCTGCTGGCCCTGAACTGGTTCGGGCTGAACTACTGGTTCGCGCTGATCCTCGCGCCCCTGGTGGTGGGGGCCTTCGGGGCGCTGGTGGAACGCACGATGCTGTCGCGGCTGTACCAGCTTGACCACCTTTACGGGCTTCTGTTCACCTTCGGCCTCGCGCTGGCGCTTGAGGGCACCTTCCGCTGGTATTTCGGCGCCTCGGGCCAGCCCTATTCGGCCCCGGCGGCGCTGACCGGGGCGATCAACCTCGGCTTCATGGTGCTGCCGATCTACCGCGGGTGGGTGATCGTGGCCTCGCTGATCGTCTGCATTGCCGTCTGGGCGCTGATCGAGAAGACGCGGCTGGGCGCGACGCTGCGCGCGGCCACGGAAAACCCGGTGCTGGTGCAGAGCTTCGGCATCAACGTGCCGCGGCTGCTGACGCTGACCTATGCGCTGGGGGCGGGGCTTGCTGCCATCGCGGGCGTGCTGGCGGCCCCGATCTACCAGGTGTCGCCGCTGATGGGGACGAACATCATCATCGTCGTCTTCGCCGTGGTCGTGGTCGGCGGCATGGGGTCCATCATGGGCGCCATCGTCACCGGCTACCTGCTGGGCGTGGCCGAGGGGCTGACCAAGGTCTTCTATCCCGAGGCCTCCAACATCGTGATCTTCGTCATCATGGCGATCGTGCTGATCCTGCGTCCCGCGGGTCTGTTCGGGAAGGAGGGCTGAGATGGCCAGGACATCCGAAATCTCGACGGCCGAGCCGGGTTCGGTCCGCACCATGGGACGGGGGGTGCAGCTTGCGCTGCTGCTGGCGGCGGGGGTGCTGCTGATCGCGGCGCCCTTCATGGTCTATCCCGTCTTCGTGATGACGATGCTGTGCTTCGGGCTCTTCGCCGCGGCCTTCAACCTGCTGCTGGGCTACACGGGGCTGCTGTCCTTCGGCCATGCCGCCTTCTTCGGGGGTGCGGCCTATTTCACCGCCCATGCGGCAAAGGAATGGGGCTGGAACCCCGAGTTCGCGCTGGCGATCGGCGTCCTGGGCGCCACGGCTCTGGGCGTCGTGATCGGAGCCATCGCGATCCGGCGGCAGGGCATCTATTTCGCCATGATCACGCTGGCGCTGGCGCAGATGTTCTTCTTCTTCTGCCTGCAGGTGCCTTTCACCCATGGCGAGGACGGCATCCAGGCCGTGCCGCGGGGCCGCCTGTTCGGGATCATCGACCTGAACGACACGATGACCATGTATTACTTCGTGCTGGCTGTCTTCGTCTTGGGGCTGCTGGTGATCTGGCGCTTCGTGAACTCGCCCTTCGGGATGATCCTCAAGGCCATCCGGGAAAACGAAAACCGCGCCATTTCGCTGGGCTATGCCACGGCGCAGTACAAGCTGGGCGCCTTCGTGATGTCGGCGGCGCTGTCGGGGCTTGCGGGCGGGCTGAAGGCGCTGGTGATGCAGTTCGCCACGCTGACGGACGTGGACTGGCACATGTCGGGACAGGTCGTGCTGATGACTCTGATCGGCGGCATCGGCACGCTGCTGGGCCCGGTCGTGGGCGCGGGCATCGTGATCGCGCTGCAGAACCGGCTGGCGACCTCGGCCTTCCCGGTCACGATCATCACCGGGCTTGTCTTCATGATCTGCGTGATGCTGTTCCGGCGCGGGCTGGTGGGCGAGCTGGCCCATTCCCGCCTTGGGCGCGCGATGGGCTTGCGGCCGCCGGGCTGAGCCGGCCCCGGACCGACGAACGGCCGCCGCGACACCCTCGCGGCGGCCGTTTCATTTTCAGGGTCCCGCAGGGACCGTTTGCGGCGGCGAGATCGTTGACAAGGACAGGACCCTGCAGGCGCGGGTCCCGTTCGGCGACCCGCCCGGCACCTGCCGGGGGGGGATCACAAGGTCAGCAGCAGGATCGGAGGACGCTCGTGAACGACAATGGCGAACAGCGGGGGGCGAACCCCAGCTTGCTCAAGAAGGACATCGACCGTGGGCTGACCGGCGACAAGGTCAGCTACACGGACCCGGCGGCCTCGCCGCTGGGCACGGATGACGAGGCGGCGGGGACGCCGATCACCCAGACGCAACTGGACATGGCCCGGAAGACCGAGCGTGCGCAGGGCGCGCAGGCGGGACCGCGCGACGTGGATTTCGGCGCCGCGTCATCGAAGACGGGGCGCGGCACCATCGTGATGCTGGCGGCGGGCGCGGCGATCGTGCTGCTGCTGCTGGCGCTGCTCTAGCCGGTGCGGCGCGCGGTCATCGGACCGCGCGCCCGCGGGCATCAGGCGGGCAGCGGCTCGACCCGGACGGGCACGCCCTTGTAGGCCGGCGTCTTCGACATCCGGTCATGCAGCCCCACCGGAATGACCGGGTTCACCTCGGGGTAATAGGCAGCCACGCAGCGGTCGGGCAGATCATAGGGCGTCACCGTCAGGCCGGCCAGGTCGCGGTCATGGCCATCGTCCTCGGCGCAGACCAGCCGGACTTTCTGGCCCTCGCTCAGCCCGGCGCGGGCGATCTCGTCGGGGTTCATCAGCACGATCATGCGGTCGCCCGAAAGCCCCCGCATCCGGTCGGAATAACCATAGATCGTGGTGTTGAACTGGTCGTTCGAGCGCAGCGTGACCAGCGTGTATTCGCCCTGTGCCAGATCGCGGCCCAGACCCGAGTTCGTGTCGGGAACCGAGAACTCGGCCTTGCCGCTTTCCGTCTTCCACGTCCGCTCGCGTGCCGCGTTGCCCTTGTAGAAGCCGCCCGGCTCGCGCATCCGGCGCTCGTAGCCGGTGAATTCCTCGGGCCACAGCGCCTCGATGCAGGCCCGGACACCGGCATAGTCCCCCACCCAGTCATCCCACGGCACCTTCGGGTTCGGGTCCAGCGTCGCCTTGGCGATGCCGGCGACGATGGCAGGCTCGGACAGCAGATGCTCGGACGCGGGCGTGTTCTTCCCGTGCGAGGCGTAGATATGCGACAGCGAATCCTCGATCGAGACCACTTGGTGGCCGCCGGCCTGAACGTCCTCCTCGGACCGCACGAGGCAGGGCAGAAGCCATGTCTGCCGCCCCGGCAGCAGATGCGAGCGGTTCAGCTTGGTCGCGACATTCACCACAAGATCAAGGTCTGCCCAATGCGCCGCCGCCCGGCGGGAATCGGGGATCGCGGCGGCGAAGTTTCCGCCAAGCTGCAGAAAGGCCCGCACCGACCCGTCGATGATGCCCTTCACCGCCTCGACGGTTGTGGTCCCTTCCTCGCGCGGGGGCGAGAAGTCGAACATCTCGGCCATTTCGTCCAGCGGCACCAGTTCCGGCTTTTCCGCGATCCCGACGGTCCGCTGCCCCTGCACGTTGGAATGCCCGCGCACCGGGGAAATCCCCGCCCCCAGCCGGCCGAGGTTGCCGCGCAGCAGCATCAGGTTGACCATCATGCCCAGCGTCTCGCCGCCGCGCACATGCTGGGTCAGGCCCATGCCATACATGGCGACCACGCGCTTGGACCGCGCATAGATCGTGCCGACGTCGCGCAGATGGGCGCGGGTGAGGCCCGACAGTTCCTCGATCTCGTCCCAGCTTGTCGCCTCGGCATGGGCCTTCAGGGTCTCGTAGCCCGTGGTATGCTCGGCGATGAAGGCATGGTCGATGACGCCGCCGCCCCCCTCGGCCTCCATCTCGAAGACCCGCTTGATGAGGCCCAGGATCGCCGCCATGTCGCCGCCCGGCCGGACCTGCAGGTAGAGGTCCGAGATCTCGGTCGAGGCGCCCAGGATCTGCGTGACCTGCTGGGGATTGCGGAAGCGCAGCAGGCCGGCCTCGCGCACGGGGTTGAAGGTGATGACCTTGCAGCCGCGCTGCACCGCCTTCTGGATCGTGTGCAGAAAGCGGGGGCTGCTGGTTCCCGTGTTCTGGCCGAAGAAGAACATCAGGTCGCAATGGTCGAAATCTTCCAGCACGCAGGTGCCGACGGGCGAGCCGATGAACTTCTTCAGCCCGACGCTCGTCGTCTCGTGGCACATGTTCGAGGAATCGGGCAGGTTGTTGTGGCCGTAGAGCCGCGCGAACAACTGCCACATGAACGAGGTCTCAAGGCTGGCCCGGCCCGAGGTGTAGAAGACCGTGGACTTGGGATCGAACGTCCTCAGCGCCGCGCCGATGCCCTGGAAGGCCTCGTCCCAGGTGGTTCCGACATAATGGCCGCTGCTCGGGTCGAAGCGCATCGGATGGGTCAGCCGGCCCAGCGATTCGAGATCGTGGTCCGACATTTCCCGCAACGCGTCGATGCCGTGCCTTTCAAACACCCCCGGATCGCAGCGGCGGGCATCCAGGTCCCAGATCGTGGCCTTGGCGCCGTTTTCGCAGAACTCGGCCAAGTGGGGCTTGGCGGGCTTTGCCCAGGCGCAGGAGGTGCACATATGCCCGTCCGGCTTGTTCTGGCGCCGCAGCGTGTTCAGCACGGCGGGCGATGGCGGCTGGCCGACGATGACCCTGGCCATGCCTTCCATCGATCCCCAGCCGCCGGCCGGGCCATCGTAATAGGGGGTATCCGGGTCCTGCTGGGTTGCCGGGTCGGTCTGGTCTCTGTCCATGGCTGCACCTTCAAGCTGGGGCGGCGTGGCGGCAGGGACCTGCGGCCGCTGCGTCATTCCTGCCGCGCAGGGGCGATGTGGCTTCCATGGGGGAAGACCGGCGCGACCGCCGGGGTTCCATGATTAATAAGTGATCGGACGATCCTTGCGCCCGCGGGACGAATCAGATCTGCGCCCGCCAGATCGACCGGCTGCGCCCGGCCGGCAGGCCGCTGCTGGCGGTGACGCCCAGTTCCTCGTCGATCGCCTCGGGCAGGTAGAGGTAGTCCCACTGGAACTCGCCATGGCGGAACAGGGCGTGCAGGTTCAGGACTTCGACCCGGCCGTCGAGGAACAGGCAGACCCGCTCTTCCCGCAATTCGCTCAGCATCCGGTTGGCATGGACGGGGGTCATGCCGCAGGCCTGCGCAAGATCCGCCTGACTGATCGGCAAGCGGCAGCCGTCGAGGCCCGACAGCCCGCGGGCATATTGCCGCACAAGCATTTCCGCGAACAGGTTGGCGATGCGCGCCCGCCCGCCCAGCCGCCCGGTCCTGAAGGTCCAGTAGCGCTGGATCGAGGCATCCAGCATCGCGATATGCCACAGCTTGTCATAGGTATCGGGCGCGGCCCCGCGCAGCGCCGCCACACGGGCATGGGGCAGGGTCGTGATGGTGGCGGGGCTCAGCGTCTCGATCTCGTGGTCGACATTGTTCAGCACAAGGGCGGCAAGGTCGATGAAGTCGCCGGGGATCTGCAGGCCCAGGACCTGCCGGCGGCCCTGGATGTCGATGCGGAACCGGCTGGCGAAGCCCTCGCGCAGATAGGACAGGCGGGTGATCCCGACGCCCGACTGGCCGGCCTTCTGCCGGGCGCGCAGAAAGGTTTCCCCGCTTGAAAGCGAGGCGAGCAATTCACCCTCGGCCACGGTGATCAGGCCGGGATAGGCGCGGTGAAGATCGATGCCTGACATCTGTCGTTCAATCACGAGAAACGGAAGCGGTCTGGTCCAGCCGCTTGGAAAATCTCAGCAGGAAAAGAAGGGAACTCGTTGAACAGGCATGATGCTAGCCTGCAACCGGGTCAACGGACAAGATGGTGAAGATGCAAGGCATCAAACTTTGCCGTTGCTTCCGCGGATGCGGCAGGGTCCGCGACACGCAATAAATGTCCATCCGTGACAGGGAATGCTTCCCCCCGTTCCAGAGTCCCGCATACTGTCGGGGAACGGCAACAGCCACCGGGGATGAAGAATGCACAGGATCACGACCATCGCCCTTGCCCTGCTGGCGGGGCTTGCCTCGCAGGCGGGCGCCCGCGACATCGTGGTGTCGTCCAAGATCGACACCGAGGGGGGCCTGCTCGGCAACGTCATCCTGCTGGCGCTGCAGGATGCCGGGCTGCCGGTCCAGAACCGCCTGCAACTGGGCGGGACCCCCATCGTGCGGGATGCCATCGCCTCGGGGCAGATCGACATCTATCCCGAATACACCGGCAACGCCGCCTTCTTCCACAACGAGGCCGACAGCCCCGTCTGGAAGGATGCCGCCCAGTCCTACGCCCGGGCGGCGGAACTGGACCGGGCGCAGGATCTGGTGTGGCTGGACCCCGCACCCGCCAACAACACCTGGGCCATCGCCCTGCGCCGCGATGTGGCCGAGGCGAATGGCCTGTCCACCATGTCCGACTTCGGCGCCTGGGTCGCGGGCGGGGGCGAGGTGAAGCTGGCCGCCTCGACCGAGTTCGTGACCTCGCCCGCAGCGCTTCCCGCCTTCCAGGCGACCTACGGCTTCCAGCTTTCCCCGGCGCAGCTTGTCCAGTTGTCGGGCGGCGACACGGCCGCGACCATCGCGGCGGCGGCGCAGCAGACCTCGGGCGTCAATGCGGCCATGGTCTATGGCACCGACGGCGGGATCGAGCCCGCAGGCCTGCTGGTGATGGGGGACGACAAGGCCGTCCAGCCCTTCTACCAGCCCGCGCCGGTGGTCCGGGCCGAGGTGCTGGCCGAATATCCGCAGATCGCCGAGGTGCTGGACCCGATCTTCGGGGGCTTCGACCTTGTCACGCTGCAGGAACTGAACGCCCGCATCCAGGTCGGCGGAGAGCCCGCCGCCGCCGTGGCCGAGGACTATCTGAAGCGCACGGGCGTGATCGAGTGACGCAGCCCCGATGAGGTCCGCGGCCCTTGCCGCGCCGCCGGTGGCGCTCAGCCGGCCGGGGCTTCTGTTCGCGGGCCTGGGGCTGGCCGGGCTGGCGCTGCCCTTTGTCCAGTTCCGTGCCAACCGGATCGTCGCGGGCGAGGGGATTGGCCTGCCCGGGGCGCTGGGACCGCAGGACTGGATCGTCGCGGCGCTGCTGCTGGCGGTTCTTGCCGGCACGGTGGCTAGGACGCCGCCGCGCCTGTCGCTGCTGGCGGCACTGGCGGGGGCGCTGGTGGTGATCCTTGCCGCCGGGCTGGCCGCGAGAGCGCTGGTGCCCGAAGGCGACCGGCTTGCCCGCGTCTCGCTGGGCGCAGGCTTCTGGCTGCTGCTCTTGGCCTTTGCGCTGGCGATCGCCGATGCGCTGGCACGGCTGCGGCCCTCGCTGTCGCTGCGATGGCTGCTGCTGGCCGGAACGATCGCGGCGGGGGCGCTGTTGCTCGGCTCGGGCGTGCTGGACGAGTTGTCGGTGATGCGGGAATACAACGCCCGGCACGAGCAGTTCTGGCGCGAGGCGGGGCGGCACCTGACGCTCGCCTTCGGTTCGCTGGGCGCGGCGCTGGCGGTGGGGCTGCCGCTGGGCATCCTGATCTACGAGGCGCCGCGCGGGCGGAACGCGGTGCTGGGGGTGCTGAACGTGGTGCAGACGATCCCGTCGCTGGCGCTGTTCGGGATCATGATCCCCTTGTTTGGCTGGGTCGCCGCCAATGTGCCGGGCGCGGCGCAGGCGGGGATCGCCGGCATTGGCGCCTTTCCGGCGCTGGTGGCGCTGTTTCTGTATTCGCTGCTGCCGGTCGTGTCGAACATGGTGGTGGGGCTGAACGGCGTCCCCGCCCCGGTGCGAGAGGCCGCCGCCGGGTTGGGCATGACCCGCGCGCAGGCGCTGGCACAGGTGCTTATCCCCTTGACCCTGCCGGTGGTGATCGCGGCGGTGCGGATCGTTCTGGTGCAGAACATCGGCCTTGCGGTGATCGCGGGACTGATCGGCGGCGGCGGCTTCGGCAGCTTCGTCTTCCAGGGGCTGAACCAGACCGCCATGGACCTCGTGCTGCTGGGCGCCATTCCGACCATCGCGCTGGCGCTGATCTCGGGGATCGCGCTGGACCTGCTGCTTGCAGGGCTTGACCCGCGGAAGGCCCGCGCATGATCGGGATCGAGCATCTGACGAAGCTTTACGGCCCCGTCGCAGCCGTCGACAACGTCAGCCTGACGGTCGAGCGGGGCCAGATCGCCGCACTGGTCGGCACCTCGGGGTCGGGCAAGACGACGCTCTTGCGGATGATCAACCGGCTGGTCGAGCCGAGTTCGGGCCGCGTCCTGATCGACGGCACCGACACCGCCGCCCTGCCCCCGCATCTGCTGCGCCGCCGGATCGGCTATGCGATCCAGGGGCACGGTCTGTTCCCCCATCGCAGCGTGGCGCAGAACATCGCGACCGTGCCCCGGTTGCTCGGCTGGGACCGCAGGCGCATCGCCCAACGGGTGGACGAGTTGCTGGACCTGTTCCAGCTTTCCCCGGCCGAGTTCCGCGACCGGATGCCCCAGCAACTATCCGGCGGCCAGCAGCAGCGCGTGGGCGTGGCCCGCGCGCTGGCCGCGCAGCCCGAACTGCTGCTGATGGACGAGCCCTTCGGGGCGCTCGATCCCGTGATCCGGGCCAAGGCGCAGGACGACCTGCGCCGCATCCAGCGCGAGCTTGGCACCACCCTGATCGTCGTCACCCACGACATGGAGGAAGCCATCACGCTGGGCGACCGCATCGCGGTGATGGACGGGGGCCGCCTGCTGCAATACGCCACCCCGCGCGAGATCCTGACCGCCCCCGCTACCCCCTTCGTGCGGGAGTTGATCGGGACCGAGGCGCGGCCCTTCCGGCTGCTGTTGCTGTCCTGCGTGGCCGACATTGCCCGGCCGGGCGAGACTGCGGGGCCGGCGGTTTCCCCGAACGCCTCGCTGCGGGACGCGCTGGCCTTGTGCCTCTGGTCCGGGCGCGAGGCGCTGCCGGTGGAGGGCGGCGGCGTGGTGACGCTGGATGCCCTGCGCCGGGCGGCGGCGGGCGAGGCGGCGCGATGATCGGGCGGATCGCCCTGGCTGCGGCCGCCGCGCTGCTGCTGGCCTTCCTGCTGGCGCCGGAAAGCTTCGCCCCCCTGCTGCGTCCCCTGACGCGGAACGATGCGCCGCCGATCTACACGCAGACCAGCCTTCTCTCGCTCACGCTGTCCCACCTGTCGATGGTGGCAGTGGCAGTAATCGCCTCGACCGTGGTGGCAGTTGGGCTGGGGGTGCTGGTCACACGCGAGGGCTGGCGAGATTTCCTGCCGCTTGCCCGCACGGTCACGGCGGTCGGGCAGACTTTCCCGCCCGTCGCGGTGCTGGCGCTGGCGGTCCCAGCGATGGGCTTCGGCGCGGGGCCGACGCTGCTGGCGCTGTTCCTCTACGGGCTGCTGCCGATCTTCGAGAACACGCTCGCGGGCCTGACCGGCCTGCCCCCGCAGGTGATCGAGGCCGCGCGTGGCATGGGGATGACCCGCAAGCAACGGCTTCTGCAGGTGGAACTGCCGCTGGCGCTGCCGGTGATCCTTGCGGGCGTGCGGCTGTCGGCGGTGATCGCGCTGTCCACCGCCACCATCGGCTCGACAGTGGCGGCGCAGACACTGGGCGAGGTCATCATCGCGGGGCTGCTGTCATCGAACACCGCCTTTGTCCTGCAGGGCGGCGTGGTCGTCGGCACGCTCGCCCTGCTGATCCACGCGGGCTTCAAGGCGCTGGAAGCCCGCGCGGGCGCATAGGGCTTATCGCGCCAGCCCCAGCCGCTTGAGGTATTCGACCGAGGGCAGGATGCCCGCCTTGTCGCGCAACTCAAGGATAAGCCGGGGCTTCGAGGTGAACTCGCCCAGCGCCCGGAAGACGGCGGGCCAGCAGATCGTGCCCTCGCCGATGGTCCAGTGGCGGTCGGCATAGCCGTCGGCGTCCTGCAGGTGGATATGCTCCAGCCGGTTGCCGGCGCGGCGGACGTAATAATCCACCGGCGGCGCGCCGGTCGAGCCGTAAGCGTAATGCGCGTGGCCGGTGTCGATCGAGACCGCCATGGCGGGCGAGTCGAAGCTGTCCGCGAGGATGCGGCGGATGTCGGGGTCCTTGTCCTGGATGTTCTCGACGACCATGGTGACGCCGATCTCCTCGGCGCGGCGGACGACCGGGTTCATGGTCAAGTGGCAATATTCCAGCACCCGCTCATAGGCCGAGCGGCCGGGGAAGTTGTCGAGGTTGTTGAAATCCCAAGTCGAATAGGGCGAATGGATCACCATCTGCGTGGCGCCCAGGTACTCGCAGACCTCCAGCCCCTGCATGAACTTGCGCGCATTCAGCGCCCGCATGTCGGGATCGGGGCTGGCGATGCTGAGGCCCCAGAAGGGCCCATGGATGCCGAGACGGCCGGTATGGCCTGCCAGCAGCGACTTGGCGCGGTCGGCCACGGGTTTCCAGTCGCCGTTCAGCAACTCGGCGTCGAAGAAATCCTGCAGTTCGAGGTCGCGGTTCTCGGACAGGATGAAGTCCTGCATGGTTTCGAGCGCGGATGTGGGAAGGGCGGCGCCCAGCAGGGGAAGGTCGGTCATGTTCGTCTCGGTTCAGGCTGCAAGGGGAAGAGACAGGCGGGACAGCAGGCCGTGGAACTCGGCCATGCCGTGGACGACATGGTCGGCCCCGGCATCGCGAAGGACCTGCGCATGGCTGTGGCGGTGGTCCGATGGGCCGATGAAGCCCACGGCGAGGCAGCCTGCGGCGGCGGCGCAAAGGACGCCATGCGGGTTGTCGTCGATGAAGATCGCCTGTTCGGACGCGACGCCCAGCTTTTGGCAGGCAAAGAGCGCGAGGTCGGGCGCGGGCTTGGGCGCGGGGACATGCTCGGCGGAATAGATGTGCGGGCCGAAGCGGGCCGCCAGCGGGGTGCGGGCAATCGACCGATCCAGTCGCCTGACGCTCGAGTTCGAGCAGACCGCCAGCGACAGGTCAAAGCCGGACAGCACCGCCTCGATCCCCTCGACATGGGGGATGTCGCGGTCGAACATCTGAAACAGGATGCGGTCGGATTCGCCGAACACGGCAGCCGCGTCGAGCCCTGCCTGTCGCATCCACGCAAGGCTCGCCTGCGCCGAATTGCCCGAAAAGATGCGCGTGGCCTCCTCGCGGGTCATGGGAAGGCCCGCTGCGGTGACGGCCCGGGCCAGCGCCTCGCAGCCCAAGGGTTCGGTGTCCAGCAGCACACCGTCGCAGTCGAAAAGGATGGCCTGATATTCTCTCATGCCGGGACGCCTTCCTGCATCAACTCGCGCAGCAGCACGGGGTTGTCCGAGACGAGGAAGCCCGGCGCGCGGGTGATCCAGCGGCGGATCAGGGCGGGGTCGTTGATCGTCCAGACCGAGCAGGACTTAAGCGGGCGCAGGCGGGAAATGAGGTCGAACTCGGCCTCGAACAGTTCGTGGTGGATGCCGACGATATCCACGAGGTCATCGACCTGACGCAGAAAAGCCGCGATACCGCTCTGCCGGTCGGCCCAAGCGCGGTTGACCGAGATGAGGCGACGCAGGTCGGGGGCTGTGGCGCGGATATGCCGCACGACAGCGATGTCGAAGCTGTGCAGGATGGACCGCTCGGCCAGTCCGAAGCGTCGCAGGATTTCCACCGTCCGTTCCACCAGCCCGCGATAGGGGGTGCCGTTCTGGTCGGACTTCAGTTCGACATAAAGGTCTGTCCCGGCATGGGGCGCGAGGATCTCCAGCACTTCTTCCAGACTGGGCACGCCCTCGTCGATCAGCGCGCCGTCAGGGCCGCGCAGGCGCAGCGCATTGCGGCTCTCCGGCGTCAGGTCGCGGACAAGGCCCGCCCGGTTGGTGGTCCGGTCCAGCGTCGGGTCGTGGATCACCACGATCTCGCCCGCGTCGGTCAGGTGCAGGTCGAACTCGATCCCGTCGAAGCCGTGGCGTGCGGTTTCACGGAAGCCTGGGGCCGAGTTCTCGGCCCAAAGGTTGCGGGCACCCCGATGGGCCATGATCTGGGACATGAATGTCTTTCCTCAATAAAATCAACGGATCGTCGGGTCCAGCCGGTCGCGCAGCCAGTCGCCCAACAGCGAGATCGACAGCGTCGTCATCACGATCACCGCCGAGGGCGCGAGCATGATCCACGGCGCCCGCGTCAGGTATTCGCGCCCGAATCCGACCATGTTCCCCAGCGAGCTTTCCGGCGGCTGCACGCCGAGGCCGAGGAAGCTGAGCCCGGATTCCATCAGGATGATCTCGGGAAAGGTCAGCGTCATCGACACGATCAGGGTCGAGGCGACGTTTGGCAGGATGTGCCGCAGATAGACGCGCGAGGGTTTCGCCCCAAGCTGCACCACCGCCGCCGCATAGCCCTGCGCCGAGGCCGAGATGGCAAGGCCGCGGGCAATGCGGGCGTATCTTTCCCAGCCGTAGAAGCCCATCAGGCAGACCAGCAGGACCATGGACGAGCCGAAGAAGGCCAGCACCGCCAGCGACATGATCATGAAGGGCAGCGCCGCCTGGAAGTCGGCCAGCGCCATGACCAGATGCTCGACCCAGCCCCGGAACTGGGCGGCGAGGAAACCCAGCGTGGTGCCGAAGACGGCGGACAGGATCGTCGCCCCGAAAGCGATGACCAGCGAAACGCGGACCGACTGGATCAGCCGCGACAGCACGTCCCGGCCAAGCTCGTCGGTGCCGAGCCAGTGGCCGGGCGTTCCCATCGGCGCCAGCCGCGCCGACAGGTCCATCTGCGTGATCTCGTAGGGCCGCAGCCAGTCGGCGAAGATGGCGGTCAGCACCATCAGAAGGGTCCAGCCGGTGGCGAGAATGACCAGCCACGGCATCCTCAGCCGCGTGCGGGTCAGAAGGCCCGGTGCGGGGGCAATTGCGGTATCGGCCATCGGTTTTCCCTTGTTACCGGCTGCGCTTCTGGCGAAGGCGGGGGTCGAGCAGGCCATAGGCGAAATCGACACACAGGTTGGCGACCACCATCGAGGCCGCGATGACCAGCAGCAGGCATTGTACCACCGCAAGGTCGCGGTTCGAGACCGACACCACGATCAGCCGCCCGACGCCGGGCCAGGAAAAGATGCTTTCCACCACGACCGCCCCCGCGATCAGCGCGCCCACCATGAAGCCGATCAGGGTGACGATCGGGATCGCGGCATTGGGCAGCGCGTGCTTCCAGACGACCTGGCGCCAGGGCAGGCCCTTGGCCATGGCGGTGCGGATATAGGGCTGGCCCAGCACCTCGATCATCGCGGATCGCGAGAAACGGGCGAGGATGCCGATCCCGCCGATCGACAGGGTGGCAATGGGCAGGATCGCGTGGCGCCATGTGTCCTGCCCGCCCGATGGCAGCCAGTCGAGCGTGACCGCGAAGACCAGAACCAGCACCAGCGCCAGCACGAAGGAGGGGATCGTGAAGCCGAAGATCGACAGCATGATGACGCCCCGGTCGGCGATGGATTCCCGGTGCAGCGCCGCATAGACGCCCGCCGGGATGCCGATGCAGATCTTCAGGATCAGCGCCGGGACGGTGATCGCCAGCGTGGCCGGGACGCGATCCAGCACCAGGTCGATGGCGGGCGACTGGTCGCGCATCGAGATGCCGAAGTCGAAGCTGAGGATCTGCTGCAGATAGGCCAGATATTGCTGCCATAGCGGATCGTTCAGGCCCCAGCGGGCGCGGAAGGCGTCCACCGCGTCCTGCGGCGCGTCGGGGCCCAGCAGCACCTGCGCGGGGTCGCCCGACATCCGCAGGACGACAAAGGCGAAGGTCATGACCAGCAGGATTGTCAGGGCCGCGCGGGCGATCTTGGCGAGTGTGAAACGAAGCATGGGAACTCTCAGGCCGCCTGCCGCTGGTCGCGGGGCAGCTTCAGGCAGGCGGCAAGCCGGCCACCGTGGTTTTCAAGTTGCGGCACCTCTGCCGCGCAGCCCGCATCGGCAAAGCGGCAGCGGGGGTGGAAGGCGCAGCCTTGGGGGCGCGCGGCGGGGTTCGGCGGCTCGCCCCTCAGGATGATCCGGCCTTCCAGCCCCTGCCCCGCCCGCGGGATCGAGGAAACGAGCGCCTGCGTGTAGGGGTGGCGCGGGTCGGCGAAGATGCGGTCCGAGGGGGCTTCCTCGACCACCCGGCCCAGATACATGACCGCCACCCGGTCGCAGATGTTGCGGACCACCTTCAGGTCGTGGCTGATGAAGACCATGGTCAGCCCGTCCTGTTCCTGCAGGTCGCGCAGCAGGTTCACCACCTGCGCCTGGATGGACACATCCAGCGCCGACACAGGCTCGTCGCAGACAAGGAAGCTCGGGTTCGTGGCCAAGGCGCGGGCGATCACGACACGCTGGCGCTGGCCGCCGGAGAGTTCATGCGGATAACGGTCGGCCTGATCGCGGCGCAGGCCCACGCGGGCCATCAGCGCCTCGACCCGCTCGGCCAGTTCGGCGCCTTTCGCGAGACCATGGATCTCCAGCGGCTCGGCGATCTGGGTCGAGATGGTCATGCGGCGGTCGAGCGCGGCCAGCGGGTCTTGGAAGATCAGCTGCATCTGGGCGCGAAGGCGGCGCCAATGTTCCGTCCGGGGCGCGGGCATGGGCTGGCCGTGATACAGGACCTCACCCGC
>NZ_JAUNPC010000014.1:0-4232 GCF_030536915.1 Paracoccus sp. (in: a-proteobacteria) | reverse complement strand
TGCGTGCCGGGGCGCGGTCGGGATGGAAGCAGGCAACCTGCCCGCCTTCCGGCTGGGGTTTCAGTTCCGGCGCATAGGCGGCGCAGAAATCGCTGGCCCGCGCGCAGCGGGGCGCGAAGGCGCAGCCCTGCGGCAGGTTCCTCGGGTCGGGCACGGTGCCCTCGATGGGGACCAGCCGGGCGCGGCCCGCCTCCAGTTCCGGGATCGCGTCGAAAAGGCCGCGCGTATAGGGATGCTTGGGCGCCGCGAACAGATGCGCCACGTTGTCCGTTTCCACGATCCGGCCCGCATACATCACCGCCGCCCGGTCGCAGACCGCCGAGACCGCGCCGAGGTCGTGGCTGATGAAGACCATCGCCATCCCCGTCTCGCGCCGGATGCCCGCCAGAAGGTCGAGGATCTGCGCCTGGATGGTGGCGTCCAGCGCGGTCGTCGGTTCATCCGCGATCAGCAGGTCGGGCCGGCCCGCCAGCGCCATGGCGATCATGACGCGCTGGCACTGGCCGCCGGAAAACTCGTGCGGGTAAAGGTCGATGCGGGTCGCGGCCGAGGGGATGCCCACCATGTCGAGCAGCCGGATCGCCTCGGCCCGCGCTGCCGCCCCGCGCAGGCCCCGGTGCAGCCGCAGGCTTTCCGCGATCTGCCGGCCCACGCGATGCACGGGGTTCAGCGACGAGGACGGGTCCTGGAAGATCATCGCGATCCGCGCGCCCCGGACAGCCTCGATCTCGGACGCCCGCGCCCCGATCAGTTCCCGCCCCTCGATGCGGACGGACCCCGTGACCCGCGCCTTGCCCGGCAGCAGGCCCAGCGCGGCCAGCCATGTCACCGACTTGCCGCAGCCGCTTTCGCCGACAAGGCCCAGGGCCTCGCCCCTGCCGATGTCCAGGTCGATACCATGCAGCACCTGCACGCCGTCGAACGCGACCCTCAGGTCGCGGATGGAGACAAACGACATCCGCCGCCCTCCTGTCTTTTTGAAAGAAGCGCGGGGCGCAGCAATCCGCGCGCCCTGCGGGAAGGGTCAGACGTTCCAGTTGGTCGCGCGGAAATCCATCGCGAAGGCGGGGGCGGCCTTCCAGTTCAGCTCGGACTTCATGCCGGTGAAGACGGCGTTCTGATGCAGGACCGTATAGGCCGGGTCCTCGCGCTCGCAGATTTCCAGCAGGCGGGCGTGGGCCTTCTGGCGCGCGGCGGCATCCATCGAGGTCTCCATCACGACGGACAACTGGTTCACCTCGTCGTTCCAGTAGTTGCGCTTCTGCTGGGCCTCGCCGTTCGGGCCGAACTGCACGACCAACGGCGTGATCGGGTCGTTGATGTTGTTCGAGGCCGACCAGTCGAAGACGCCGCGCACCCCTTGGGGGTCATGGATCTGCGCCCAGTTCTCCTTCATCTCGATCTCGACGTTCAGGCCGACCTGCTTCCACATCTCGACCAGCACCTGCGCGGTGGGCGTCTGGTTGGTGTAGTAGTTGTTGAGCAGCCGGTAAGGGATCGCGTCACCCTTGTAGCCCGCCTGCTTCAGCAACTCACGGGCAAGGTCCGGGTCGTATTCCGGCGCGGCCCAGCCTTCGGCGAACATCCCCGAGGTGCGGAAGCTGTCGAACTGCAGGCCCGCCGGGACTACGGTCTGCCCGCCCCACAGCGCCTCGACGATGGCCTGCCGGTCGATCGCATGGGTCATGGCGCGGCGGACCAGCGGGTCGGCGAGGAACTCGTTCTGCTTGTTGAAGACGGTGACGCGGTGGTTCCAGATGGTCGAGGACTGCACTTCCAGCCCCGGCGCGGCGGCAACCGTTGCAATCTGGTCGGGCGGCAGGTCGCAGGCGAAGTCGTATTCGCCCGAGAGCAAGCCGTTCACGCGGCTGGCGACCTCGGGGACCTCGACGAAGCGGATGCGTTCCAGCGGCGGGCGGCCGCCCCAGTAGTCGTCGAAGGCCACCAGTGTCAGCGAGACGTCTGGGCGGAACTCCTCGACCCGGTAGGGGCCGGTGGTAACGGGCCGGTTCGCCCATTCGGCATAGGTCGCGGCCTCGTCCCAGGCCCGCTTGCTGGCGATCTGCGATCCGAAGGCGTAAAGCCGGCCTTCCAGCGTGATGTCGGGCGTCGCGTTGTGGAAGCGGACGGTGTACCTGTCCACGGCCTCGACCCCGCGCAGCGCGGGCCACAACCGCCGGGCGATGCCGGGGATGTTGGCGGGCAGTTCCTTGGCATTCTGCGGCTTGAAGTTTTCCGCATAAAGCGTCTTGCCGCCCGCGGGCTCGGTCCCGGCGAACAGCCGCTCGTCCGAGAAGGAGAAGACCACGTCCTCGGCGGTCAGTTCGTCGCCGTTGTGGAAGCGGACGCCCTGACGCAGCTTCAGTTCGATGGTCTTGTCGTCCAGGCGCTTCCATTCGGTCGCCAGCCCCGGGACCGGGCCCTGGTCGCCCATCCAGTCGCGCAGGATCAGCCCTTCCCAGAGGTTGGGGAAGAACACCCGCTCGCCCACGTTCGACTGCTCGTTCCAGATGTCCAGCGTGTTGTTGTTGGTGATCTTCTGGACCGCGATGGTGATGGAACGGCGGGGCGCCTGCGCCATCAGGTGACGCGGCAGGATCAGCGAACCGGCGGCGGCGCCGAACAGGCCGAGGGTGTGGCGGCGGTTGATAAGCATGGGCCTCTCTCATGTGCCGAGGCGCGGCGGTCCGTGCCCCTTCGGCGCGCCTTCTGGCCCCGCCATGTGGCGGCCGGGTGACGCACTCGTGACATTCTCGTTAAACTCCGAGGGGCTTGGGCGAACTTTCCGGGGACTGGGTCGTTGGGACAGGCTGTCCGCTGTCAGGAAAGGAACCGCGATGACCGAACGTGTCGTGACGATCCCCATGGCCGATGTGGACATGGACGAGTTGCGCTGGAAATCGCGCCCGGTCGTGATCCTCGCCCGCGATGAATCCGACCCGCGCGTGGCCGAACAGATCGGCATGCTGAGCGCCGCCGCCCATGGGATGGGCGAGCGTGACATGCCGGTGCTGACCGACTTTGGCGGCGAATCCGATTTCGAGCTGCGCCTGCTGGGCCGCGACGGCACCCTGAAGCAGCGCTTCGACGCGCCGGTCTCCGCCGAGACGCTGTTCGGGATCGTCGATTCCATGCCCATGCGGCAGGAGGAGATGAAGGACTGAGGGCGTTCCGTCAGCTCATGGCCTTTCCTTCGGCGCGTGGAACGATCCGCCTCTCGCCCCGTTGCGCTGCGCGAACCGAAAGGAGCCGTTCATGTCACCGCGCCTGTTCACCCCGCTGGATGTCGGCAAGCTGAGGCTGCCCAACCGCATCGTCATCGCGCCGATGTGCCAGTATTCGGCCGAGGACGGCTGCATGACCGACTGGCACCTGATCCATTACGGCCATCTCGCGCTGTCGGGCGCGGCGCTGCTGACCATCGAGGCGACAGGCGTGGTCCCCGAGGGCCGCATCAGCTACGGCGATGTCGGCCTGTGGTCGGACGAGACCGAGGCGGCGATGGGCCGCGTGCTGGACAGCATCCGCCGCTGGTCGGACATGCCCATCGCGATCCAGTTGGCCCATGCCGGCCGCAAGGCCTCGACCGACCTGCCGTGGAAGGGTGGCGCGCAGATCGCGCCGGATCACGCGCATGGCTGGCAGACCGTTTCCGCCAGCGCCGATCCCTTCGCTCCGGGGGAAAATCCGCCCGTGGCGCTGGACGAGGACGGGCTGAAGCGGGTCCGCGACGGCTTTGCCGAGGCCGCCCGCCGCGCGGGGCGGCTGGGAATCGGCGCGGTGCAGATCCACGCGGCCCACGGCTACCTGCTGCACCAGTTCCTGTCGCCCCTGTCGAACCGGCGCGAAGACGGCTATGGCGGCAGCCTCGAAAACCGGATGCGGCTGGTGCTGGAGGTCTTCGACGCCGTGCGCGCGAGCTTCCCGGCGGAACGCCCGGTGTCGGTGCGCGTGTCCGGGACCGACTGGGTGGAGGGCGGCTGGGACATTGACCAGACCATCGCGCTGGCGCAGGCGCTCGAGGCGCGGGGATGCGATGCGATCCACGTCTCCAGCGGTGGGCTGGACCCGCGCCAGAAGATCCCCGTCGGGCCGAACTATCAGGTGCCGCTGGCCCGCGCCGTCAGGCAGGCGGTGACGATGCCGGTGGTCGCGGTGGGCCTGATCACCGATTACGATCAGGCCGAAGCCATCATCGGCACCGGCGACGCCGACCTGATCGGGCTGGCGCG
>NZ_JAUNPC010000013.1 GCF_030536915.1 Paracoccus sp. (in: a-proteobacteria) | reverse complement strand
CCTCGAAGCCCACGACCTAACAGCGCCCATCTGCGGCCCACACCGGATGGTTACCGTCGATGAGGAAGGCGCCGCGGATGACGTCGCCATTCCAGCAGGTGAACTCGAAGCCGTCCGAGCACCAGCGCAGGTTTGAGCGCATGACGATGACCTTGCCGTCGTGGACGTGTTCGGGGCGCTCGGAATATTTACGCGCCAGCAACAGGTTATGCGCCTTCATAATCCGGTAGACCCGTTTGTGGTTCACCGGCGCGGCGCCGTCGGATCGCAGCTGGCGGTTCAGGATTGCGGTGATCCGGCGGTAGCCATAGGTCGGCCGCGCGGCGACGAGGGCCATGATCTGCGGCACCAGGTTTGCGTCCTGTGTCTTATGATAGCCTCGTCGTGACCGGGTCCTGCCCTGCAGGCGGTCGATCAGGTTCGATCGGGCCACGCCCAGCGTCACTGCCACAGCCTTCACTGGAAATCGCCCTTCAATGGCGACCGCACGAGCAAGGTCGGTTTTTTTACCCGTGACTTATCCAAGGCCTTGCGCAGGATCTCCGCCTCAAGCGTCTTGCGCCCGAGCTGGCGCTCCAGCTCGCGGATGCGGCTTTCCATCTCGCGCACGACACGATTGCTGGTGACATCGTCGTCCTCAGTCACGGCAACGCTTCCCCCTTCGAGCATCAGGCGCCGCCAACGATACAACAGGTTCGGCGCCACGCCATTGCGCCGCGCGACGATCGAGATGCTGGCATGGTCCTCCAGCGTCTCCTCCACGATGCGCAGCTTCTCCGCAGCGCTCCAGCGGCGCCGGCGGCCGCCATCGGTGATGATCTCTACGTTAGCCATAAGCATGTGCTCAGGCATAAGCCTAAGCCTCCATGTTCAGGCCTGAGTGTCCGGTCGAAAGGGGGGCCAGTTCAATAGCAAAGCTTTGCTCATCCTACTTGCTTGGTGGAAGGTTGGACGACCACTTTGTCCCGCATAGCAGACGAACCAACTGCAAGCGGCGCGACTGGAGGCCGCGCCGCGGGGCGGAGGGCCGTCACCCCACCGTCAGGTCCATAGTCACCTCAGCATTCAGCACCTTGCTGACCGGACAGCCCGACTTGGCGGCCTCTGCGGCCTCACGGATCGCCGCCTCATCGCCTTGGCCCGAGACACGGGCCGTCAGGTGCGCCTTGGTGATGGTGAAGCCGTCGCCCTGCTTCTCGATCGTCACCGCGGAGGAGCTTTCGATCCGCGCCTCCTTCACCCCCGCTTTCTCAAGCTGCCCCGACAGCGCCATGCTGAAGCAGGCGGCGTGGGCGGCGCCGATCAGTTCCTCGGGGTTGGTGCCGGGTTGGCCCTCGAAGCGGGTGTTGAAGCCGTAGGCCAGCCCCGACAGCGCGCCGGATTCGGTCGAGACCTCGCCCTTGCCGTCCTTGATGCCGCCCTGCCAGCGGGCCGAGCCGGTTTTGGTGATCGCCATGTCGCCTCTCCTGAGTTGGTTCGCGGCCCCAACGCGGGGGACATTGCCGAGGTTCAATCCGCCCGCTAGCAGGGACGCAAACGGGCAGGGGACGGGCGACAGGTGCCGATACACGAGCTTGCGGCACTCGGGGCGGCGGCCTGCTGGGCGGTGACGGGGCTTCTGGCTGCAAGGCCGGTGGCCGAGGTGGGGCCCTTCGCCTTCAATCTCTACCGGCAGTGCCTTGTCACGCTGATGCTGGCCGCGTTGGTTCTGCTGTCCGGCGCATGGCGGGGCACCGATCCCGCGCTGCTGCCGGTGCTGGCGCTGTCGGGCTTCGTCGGCGTCTTCATGGGCGACACGGTGCTGTTCTTCGCGCTGCGCAGGCTGGGGCCGCGCCGCGCGGGGGCGCTGTTTGCCATGAACGCGCCGATGGCGGCGCTGCTGGGCTGGCTGGTCCTTGGCGAGACGCTGGCGCCGCAGGGGGTGGCCGGGGTGGTGCTGTGCGCAGCAGGCGTCGCGATCTGCGTGCTGGGACGGGCGCCGACGAACCATCTTGAGCGGGTGCATGGCCCCATCCGGCATGGCGTGGCGCTGGGCCTGCTTGCCGCGCTGGGGCAGGCCTCGGGCTCGCTGATCGCCCGGCCGGCGATGGCGGCGGGGCTGGACCCGATGGTGGCCTCGCTGGTGCGGGTGGTGGTGGCGGTTCTGTGCCTCGGCACGCTGACGCGGCTTCCGCTGGGTGCGGCGCGGCCTCTGGGGCGGCTGTCGGGCAGGGGGGCGGCGCAGATCATGGCCTCGGGGCTCTTGGCCATGGTTGTCGGCATGACGCTGCTGCTGTTCGCGCTGCAGGGCGGCAAGGTCGGGATCGTCTCGACCCTCTCGGCGCTGTCGCCGGTGCTGATCCTGCCGGTGCTGTGGATCGTCACGGGGGAACGCCCGCCTGCCGCAAGCTGGCTGGGCGCGCTGGTCGCCGTCACGGGAATGGCGCTGATCTTCCTGCGCTGAGGCTCAGCCCCGTCCACCCGTCAGCCGCCGCCATTCCGCGATGGCGAAGCGGTCCGTCATCCCGGCGATATAGTCCAGCACAACACGCGCGCAGGCGGTGCGGTCGTCCGCGCCCAGCGCCTCGGCCTGCCAGTCCCCGGGCATCAGGCGGGGGTCGTCCAGCATCATGGGGAAGATCGCGTTCAGGATGGCGGTGACGCGGGCCCGTTCCTCCATGACCGAAGGCGCGCGATACATCCGCTGGAACAGGAACTGCTTGACCGCCTTGAGGCTCTGGTAGACCGGCTTGGAAAAGCGGATGATGGGGCCGTCCATGGTGCGGATCGCCTCGACGCCTTGCGGCTGGGCGGCCTCGATCCGGCCTTGTGCCACGGCGATCACGTCCTCGACCATCACGCCGAAGACGCGGCGCAGGGCCTCGTGGCGGCGGCGCATGAGGGCGAGGCCGGGATGCAGGCGGTCCACCTCGGCAAAGGCCGGGCCGATCAACGGCAGTTCCATGAGGTCGGCTTCCGTGAACAGGCCGGATCGCAGCCCGTCATGCAGGTCGTGGTGGTTGTAGGCCACGTCATCGGCGACGGCGGCCACCTGCGCCTCGGCGCTGGCGTAGGTGGAGAGGCGCAGGTCCCAAGCGGCATTCACCTCGGCCAGCGCCCAGGGGTAGGGGCGGGCGACGGGGCCGTTGTGCTTGGCGATGCCTTCCAGCGTCTCCCATGTCAGGTTCAGCCCGTCGAAGCCTGCGTAGTGGCGTTCCAGCCGCGTGACGATCCGCAGCGCCTGCGCGTTGTGGTCGAAGCCGCCGTAGGGGGCCATCAGAGTGGCGAGCGCATCCTCTCCGGTATGGCCGAAGGGGGGGTGGCCCAGGTCATGGGCCAGCGCCACGGCTTCGGCTAGGTCCGTGTTCAGCCCCAGCGCGGCGGCGATGGTGCGGGCGACCTGCGCGACCTCGATCGTGTGGGTCAGGCGGGTTCGGTAATAGTCGCCGCGGTATTCGTCTCCGTCATGTTCCACGAAGACCTGGGTCTTGTGCTTGAGCCTGCGGAAGGCCGAGGAATGGATGATGCGGTCGCGGTCGCGCTGCCAGGGGCTGCGGAAGGTGGACAGTTCCTCGGGGTAAAGGCGGCCGCGGCTTTCTTCCGGCTGGCAGGCATAGGGTGCGGGCAGGACGGCGACCATCGGGCTTCCTTGCAGCAAGGCACCCGCGACCCTATAGTCTGGGAAACCTCAACGAAACAGGAACGCCCCATGAACCTGCCACCGATGGTCACGCCCCGCGCCTTCGCGCGGCTGGCAGAGATCAACGCAGGCGGACCGGGACCGGCGCTGCGGGTGGCCGTTCTGGGCGGCGGCTGCTCGGGCTTCCAGTACGACATCCGCATGGACGAACCGGCCTCGGACGACCTTGTGCTGGAAGGCGAGGGCCAGCGCGTGGTCGTCGATCCGGTCTCGCTGCCCTTCCTGGCCGGTGCCCGGATCGACTGGTCGGACGAGCTGATCGGCGCGCATTTCAAGATCGATAACCCGAACGCGAGTTCGTCCTGCGGCTGCGGCACGTCCTTTTCGATCTGACGCCCCATGTTTCTTGAAATTCTGTTGATCGTCGCCCTCACCATCGTGAACGGCCTGCTGTCCATGTCCGAACTGGCGGTGGTGTCCTCGCGTCCCGCCCGGCTCACCAGCATGGCCGAAAAGGGCGACAGCGGCGCGCAGGCGGCGTTGGACCTGCTGGAACAGCCGGGCAAGTTCCTGTCGGCCGTGCAGATCGGGATCACTCTTGTCGGCGTCCTGCTGGGCGCGGTGTCCGGGGCCACGCTGGGCGCCCGCGCGGGCGCGGCGCTGGTGTCGGCGGGCGTGCCCTACGGCGTTGCGCAATCGCTGGGCGTGTTCCTGGTCGTCGCCGCCATCACTGCGCTGTCGGTGATCATCGGCGAGCTTGTGCCCAAGCAGATCGCCATGGCGAACCCCGAACGCATCGCCGCCCGCGTCGCTCCCGCCATGCGGATGGTGGCGAAGATCGGGACGCCGCTGGTCTGGTTTCTGGATGCGGCGGCCCGGCTGGTGCTGCGCCTGATCGGCATCGGCAACAGTTCCGACCGCGCGATCACCGACGAGGAGGTCCGCATGACTATCGCCGAGGCGACGCAGGCGGGCGTCCTGATGGAAGGCGAACGCGGCATGATCGCAGGCGTCATGCGCGTCGCCGACCGATCCGCCGCCGCCATGATGACGCCGCGCCGCGACGTCGAGATGATCGACGTGAACGACCCGCCCGCGGTCGTGATGGAAAAGGCCCGCGCCGCCCGCTTCTCGCGCCTGCCGATAACTGAAGGCTCGGACGACGAGATTCTGGGCGTCGTGGCCCTGCGCGACCTGCTCGGGGTCGAAAGCCCCGACCTGCGGGCGCTGATGCGCGAGGCGCCGACGGTTCTGGATGCCGCCGACGCCCTGTCGGTGATCGAGGTGATGCGCGTCACCCCGTCGCGCATGGTGCTGGTCTATGACGAATACGGGCATTTCCAAGGCATCATCACCGCCATGGACCTGCTGGAGGCGATCACCGGCGACTTCGCCGATGCCGAGGGCGACGAGCCCGACATGGTGCGCCGCGCGGACGGGTCTTGGCTGGTATCCGGCGGCGAAAGCGCGGATGAATTCGCGGGCGAGACGGGCTTTCCCGCGCCTGACGGCGATTTCAACACCGTGGCGGGCATGGTGCTGGCGCTCATCAACCGCATCCCCCGCACCGGCGAGGTGTTCCAGCACGAGGGCTGGACCTTCGAGGTCGCCGACATGGACGCCATGCGGATCGACAAGCTGATCGTCACTCCGCCGATGGCGGTCGAGTAGCCGCGAGGCCGCCCGTCAGGCGCGGCTGCCGCCGTCCTCGGCCTCTCCTCCGCCCTCGCCGCCTTTCGTCACCACGCTGAGCCGTCCGTCGCCCTCGACATGGGCGCTGATGACCTGCGAGATGTCGCCCACGCCGTTCAGGCGCAGGTGGCCCATCAGTTCTTCGGGCGTGATCAGCTCCTTGCGCAGGTTGCGGGGGATCGTCTTGCCGTCCTTGATGATCTGCAGGGGCGAATGTTCGGCGACCCGCTCGAACCAGGGGAAGTGAAAGGACAGCCGGTTGGTCAGGTAGTTCAGCGCGATCAGCGTGAGGATCATCACCGTGCCATCCGCCAGCGAGGTGTAGTCGCCCAGCGAATGGGCCGCGGCCTCGGTGACCAGCAGCAGGAACACGAGGTCCATGGGCGCAAGCTCGCCCCCCGTCCGGCGGGGCAACAGCCGGAACAGGCCCATGAAGAGGATGAACAGGAACGCGCCACGCGCCATCAGTTCGAGGAGGGGGGTTTCAAGCTGGAACATGGCGCCGGCCTTCCAAGTCGTTGCGCCGGTTCAATCCCCGCCCCGGCCCGCCGGTTCCTGCGCGGCTTCTTGCCCAGGCCGGGCCGGGCGCATAGGGTCGCGCCCATGAGGATCGCCAGTTTCAACGTCAACGGGATCAAGGCGCGGCTGCACCAGCTTGTGGCCTGGCTGCCCGAGGCGCAGCCCGATGTCGTCGTGCTGCAGGAGATCAAGTCGGTGGACGAGGGCTTCCCGACTGATGCCATCGAGGACCTGGGCTGGCGGGTCTGGACCCACGGCCAGAAAAGCTGGAACGGCGTGGCTGTGCTGTCGCGCCTGCCCGTCGAGGAGGTCCGGCGCGGCCTGCCCGGCGACGAGACGGACGAACAGGCCCGCTGGATCGAGGCCGTGGTGATGGGCGACAATCACGCCGTCACCGTGGCGGGGCTGTATCTGCCGAACGGCAACCCCGTGCCGGGGCCGAAATACGACTACAAGCTGGCATGGATGGAACGGCTGCGCCTGCGCGCGGCGGAACTGTTGACGACGGAAACCCCGGTGGTGATGCTGGGCGACTATAACGTCATTCCGGAACCCCGCGATGCCGCCAGGCCCGAAGCCTGGCTGGACGACGCGCTGTTCCTGACCGAAACCCGCGCGGCCTACCGCCGGATCGTCAACCAGGGCTGGACCGACGCGATCCGCATCTCGGACCCCCATGCCACGCGCGGCCCCTTCACCTTCTGGGACTATCAGCGCCAGTCCTGGGAACGCGACAACGGCATCCGCATCGACCACCTGCTGCTGTCGCCGCAGGCCGCCGACCTGATGCAGGCGGCAGGCATCGACCGCGACCAGCGCGCGGGCGACAAGCCCAGCGACCATGTTCCCGTCTGGGTCGAGCTTTCCGCCTGAAGGCGCCGCGTTCTCTCTTGCCCGCCGGGCGACCCCGCGCTTAGGGTGCCGGGCCATGGACCAGCCCAGCGACACGACCATTGTCGAGATCACCCCTTCCGCGCGGGTCGAGACCGCCCTGCACGGATGGCGCGCCAAGTGCCTGCAACGGCTGATCCGCATGGATCTGCCGGTGCCGCGCAGCTTCGCCATTCCTGCCGCCGCCGTCCGCGCCATCGCCGCGGGCCGTCCGCTGCCCGGCGCCGATCTCGGGCGGCTGATCGGCTGCACCGGCGGGCTTCTGGGGGTGCGGCCCTCGGCGCTGGACCCGGAATGGGGCGGGCCGCGGTCGGTCCTGAACGTCGGCATGAACGCCGCCCGCCATGCCGAACTGACCGCCACGCTGGGGCCTGAGGCGGCGGATGCGCTGTATCGCGGCTTCGTGCAGGCCTATGCGATCCATGTCGCCCGGCTCGACCCCGACATGTTCAGCGATTCCGATGCCACGCTGGCCGACGCGCTGGACAACTACCAGGACGAGACCGACGAGGAGTTCCCGCAGGACCCCGAGCGCCAGCTTGTCGAGGTGCTGCGGTCCATGGCCCGGGCGTGGGAGGGGCCGACCGCCCGGCTGCTGCGGCAGGCAAAGGGCGCGCCACCGGACGCGCCGCTGGGGCTGGTGGTGCAGGACATGGCGCTGGCGCTGGGGCCGGGGGTCACCGGTTCGGGCACCATCCAGTTCATCGACAGCGTGACAGGCACGCCGCGCATCACAGGGCGCTTCCGTGGCCAGACCCAGGGCCGCGCCCAACGGCACGACGCCGAGTCGATCTACCTGACCCGCGACCCCCGAGGACCTTCGCTGGAAGACGCGGCGCCTGAGGTCTTTGCCGATCTTGTCCGCTTCGGCGTCGCCGCCCGCGAGCGTCTGCGCGAGGAGATGCAGATCGAGTTCGTCGTCGCCGACAGCCGGTTGTCGCTGATCGACGCGGTGCGGGTGCAGCGGTCCTCGCGCGCGGCGGTGCGGATCGCCGTCGGGCTGGCCCGCGACGGGATCATCCCGCCCGAACAGGCGCTGATGCGGGTCCAGCCGCGCGCCCTGACCGACCTTCTGCACCACCAGGTCGATCCCCGCGCGCCGCGCGATCTCATCACCCGCGGCATGGCCGCCAGCCCCGGCGCCGCGACCGGGCGCATCGTATTCACCGCCGCGGCCGCCCAGGCCGCCGCCGCGCGGGGCGAATCCTGCGTGCTGGTCCGGCGCGAGACTCTGCCCGAGGATATCCGGGGGATGCACGCCTCGGTCGCAGTGCTGACGGAACGCGGCGGCATGTCCAGCCATGCCGCCGTCATCGCGCGGGGGCTGGGGCTGCCCTGCATCGTCGGCGCATCCGGCATCCATATCGACGTGCGCGGACGGGTGATGCGCGTGGGCGAGCGCAGCTTCCGCGAAGGCGAGCAGATCACCGTGGACGGCACCTCGGGCGAGATCCTCGCGGGCGCCGCCGCCATGCTGGAACCGGCGCTGGACGACAGCTTCAACCAGTTGCTGGAATGGGCGGACGCGGCCCGCACGATGGGCGTGCGCGCCAATGCCGACACGCCGCAGGACGCGACCTGCGCCCGTCGCTTTGGCGCCCAAGGCATCGGCCTCTGCCGCACGGAACACATGTTCTTCGACGACGCCCGCCTGCCCGCCATGCGCGAGATGATCTTCGCCGACCGGGCCGAGGACCGCCGCCTCGCGCTGGACCGCCTGCTGCCGATGCAGCGGGGCGATTTCATCAACCTGTTCCGCATCATGGACGGCTATCCCGTCACCATCCGCCTGTTCGACCCGCCGCTGCACGAGTTCCTGCCCCATGACCGCGAAGGGATGCGCGAACTGGCCGAGTCGCTGGACCTGCCGCTGTCGGACGTGGTGCGCCGGGTCGAGGCGCTGACCGAATACAACCCCATGCTGGGGATGCGGGGCGTCCGCCTGGGGATCACCGTGCCGGAAATCTACGAGATGCAGGCCCGCGCCATCTTCGAGGCCGCCGTCGAGGTCGGCCGCGACGGCCACGGCGTCGTCCCCGAGATCATGATCCCGCTGGTCAGCGCCATGCGCGAGGTCGAGATGGTCCGCCACCGGATCGAGGGCATCGCCGCCGCCGTCCGCGCCGAAAGCCGCGCCGCGTTCACCTATCGCCTTGGCGTCATGGTGGAAACCCCACGCGCCGCGCTGCGGGCCGGCGACATCGCCGAGCATTGCGCCTTTCTGTCCTTCGGCACGAACGACCTGACGCAGATGACCTACGGCCTGTCGCGCGACGACGCCGCGCGCTTCATGGGCAGCTATGTCGCGCAAGGGGTCTATGCCGAGGACCCCTTCCATATCCTCGATCAGGACGGCGTGGGCGAGCTTGTCCTGATCGGCGCCCAGCGGGCGCGGGCGCACAAGGCGGGGATCACCGTCGCCATGTGCGGCGAACATGCCGGGAACCCCGAATCCATCGCCTTCTGCCAACGGGCAGGACTGGATTACGTCAGTTGCTCGCCCTTCCGAGTGCCGGTCGCGCGACTGGCCGCGGCGCAGGAGGCCATTCTCTGCCGGTTGGCCGACACGGCGCGCGATGATTCGGAACTGGAACTGCTTGCCGGTTCCGTCGAAGGTCGGACAGGGTTCCGCTGAACGCCGATTTCTGCCGAAGCGCGCCAACTCGCTCGGCGGGTTCTTGCCTGAATTGTCTGTTCTGGCCGTGGTTCCCCTCCTTACGGTTTCTTTGACTGGCGCAATCCGGCGCAAGCGTCGCATGTCCTCTTCCAGCAATCGCGATGGCGGGCCAAAGGCCCCGCGCGGCACGGAAACGACAGGACGACCTTGATGAGCAAGCTGTTGAAAAGGCTGGCGCAAGTTGCAGTGTGTTTTGCGCTTGCCCTGCCGACCCTTTCTGACGAGGCCTTCGCCCAGAATGCCCGCGGCGCGGCCGGCGGACCCGAGCGGGTGATCCAGGCCAAGGCGGGCGGCGCCTCAAAGGCCTCGCTGCAGTGCCTGACCGAGGCGCTTTACCACGAGGCGCGCGGCGAATCGGTGAAAGGCCAGCGGGCGGTGGCCGAGGTCATCCTGAACCGCGTCGACCACCCGGCCTTCCCGAGCTCGGTCTGCGGGGTCATCAACCAGCCCAAGCAGTTCAGCTACAAGGGCAAGGTCGGCCGGATGCGCGACCGCGCGGCGGCCCAGCGCGCCCAGCGGATCGCGACCGAGGCCCTGGCCGGCGCGCCCCGCAGCCTGACCGGCGGCGCAACCTATTTCCACACCACCTATGTCAAGCCGTCCTGGGCCAAGCGCTTCACCCGGACGACCAGGATCGGCGCCCATATCTTCTATCGCCGCGCCGACGGGCAGCGGGTCGCCTCGAACTGACGGGATTTTCGCTGCGGATGGCTGGCCTCGCCCTTGCGGCGGGGCCTTGTTCGTTCCAACAGGGGCCATGAGCATCCCCGACCGCATCCACCTGCGCGACCACGTCGTTTCAGCCGAGATCGGCGCCTTCCAGAGCGAACGCGGCCAGACCCAGCGCCTGCGCTTCGGGATCGAGGTCGCCCTGGCGCAGCCGGTCACGGGCGCGGGCGACCGGGTGGACGCGATCCTCAGCTATGACGTGCTGGTGGCGGCGGTGGCCGATGGGCTGGCCGACCGCCGCTATGACCTGCTGGAGACGCTTGCCGAACGGATGGCGGCGCAGGTGTTGACGCATCCTCAGGCCGCCGAGGTGACCGTCACGATCGAAAAGCTCGACCGGGTGCCCGGTGCGCTGGGCGTGACGCTGACCCGGCGCACGGGGCAGGTCGAGGTTCGGGCCGAGGCCGCGCGCCCGGCCCTGCTGTTCATGGGACGTCCCGCGGCGCTGCCCGCGGGCCCCTTGGTGGTCGTGCCGGCAGCCCCCGGCCTGCCGCTGCCGCAGGGCGGTGATGCCCGGCGGATCGCCCTGCTGGCGCTGGATCAGGCCGCCTGGGCGCTGGCGGGCGAACTGGGGATCGACGTCGCGGACAGCCGGACCGAGATCGACTGGGCCGCGGCGAACGGGCTTGCGGTCGTCTGGGCGCCGGCGCGGATGGCCGCGGACGAGGCGGTCGGCGCCGAACCCGAGGCGCTCACCCTGTGGCTCGCCGCCCGGCTGCAGGCGGCGCGCATCGACTGGGCGTTGCCCGAGGGTGTGGCGCTGCCGGATGCTGCGGCGGGTTTCCCCATCCCCTCGACCCGGCTGGGCGGCTGAGCCTTGCAGGACGCCTGCACCCGCGGCATCTAGCAGACAGGAACCCTCGTCAGACCATGGCCGCTACCGAATATTTCCGCCCCATCCCCGACCTCGGACCCGGCCGCTGGCGGCTTGCGGGGGGGTGGGTGCAGTTCTCGTCCTTCGAACTGCTGACCCGCGGCGCGGCGCCCCGGATCGTCACGCAAGCACCGCCCGAGGTCATCGCGGCCTTGACCGCCCCGCGCCCGCCCGTGCTGGGCCTTGCGGTGGACGCGCCGCGCATCATGGGCATCGTCAACGTGACCCCCGACAGCTTTTCGGACGGCGGTCGCTGGAATGCGGATGGCGGCATCGCCCATGGTCGCGGACTGGCGGCCGAGGGCGCGCATATCCTCGACATCGGCGGCGAATCGACCCGGCCCGGATCGCAGGCGGTCCCCGTGCCCGACGAGATCGCCCGCATCCTTCCGGCGGTGCGGGCGCTGTCGGGCGAGACCGCAGTCTCGCTGGACACGCGCAAGGCCGCGGTGGCGCGCGAGGGCGTGATGGCGGGCGCGGGCATGGTGAACGACGTCTCGGGCCTCGACTTCGACCCCGGCATGGCGGCGGTGGTGGCGGAAACGGGGGCCGCCCTCTGCCTGATGCACGCGCAGGGCGTCCCCGAGACGATGCAGGACGATCCACGCTATGACAATGTGCTGCTGGACGTCCATGACGCGCTGGCTTTGCGGATCGCACGGGCCGAGGCCGCGGGGATTTCCCGCGACCGGATCGTGATCGACCCCGGCATCGGCTTCGGCAAGACGCAGGACCATAACCTTGCCATCCTGCGCCGGATATCGCTTTACCATGGGCTTGGGGTGCCGGTGCTGCTGGGGGCCTCGCGCAAGCGGTTCGTCGGCGCGGTCGGCGGCGGCAAAGAGGCTGCGGCCCGCGACCCCGGCAGCCTTGCCGTGACGCTGGCGGCGGTGCAGCAGGGCATCCAGATCCACCGGGTCCATGACGTGGCCGGGACCAGACAAGGGCTTGCCCTGTGGCAGGCGATAACGAGGGCAGAGGCATGAGCAGAAAGCTTTTCGGCACCGACGGGGTGCGGGGGCGCGCGAACAGCCATCCGATGACGGCCGAGATGGCGCTGCGGCTGGGCGCGGCGGCGGGGCGCTATTTCCGCAGCGAGAACGGCAGCAACGGGCACCGGGTTGTGATCGGCAAGGACACCCGGCTGTCGGGCTACATGCTGGAAAACGCGCTGACGGCGGGTCTGACCAGCACGGGCATGAACGTGCTGCTGCTGGGTCCGGTCCCGACGCCCGCGGTGGGCTATCTCACGCGGTCGATGCGGGCCGACCTGGGGATCATGATCTCGGCCAGCCACAACCCGGCCGAGGACAACGGCATCAAGTTCTTCGGCCCCGACGGCTTCAAGCTGTCCGACGAGGCCGAGGCCGAGATCGAGGCGATCCTTTCGGCCGAGATTCCGCTGGCCGCGCCCGCAAAGATCGGCCGTGCCAAGCGGATCGAGGACGGGCGCGGGCGCTATGTCGAATATGCCAAGACGACATTCCCGCAGGGCCAGCGGCTGGACGGGCTGAAGGTCGTGATCGACTGCGCCAACGGCGCGGCCTATCGCGCCGCCCCCGAGGTGCTGTGGGAACTGGGCGCCGAGGTGATCCCGCTGGGGGTGGACCCGGACGGCTTCAACATCAACGCGGGCGTGGGTTCGACCCACCCCGAGGCCGCGGCGGCGGCGGTCTTGGAACATGGCGCGCATCTGGGCATCAGCCTTGATGGCGACGCCGACCGGGTGATGATCATCGACGAAACCGGGGCCGTGGCCGATGGCGACCAGATCATGGCGCTGCTGGCCGGCCGCTGGGCCGACGCGGGCCGGCTGCGCGGGGGGGCGCTGGTCGCCACGGTGATGTCGAACCTCGGGTTGGAGCGCTTCCTGACGGGCCGCGGGTTGCGGCTGGAACGCACCGCCGTGGGCGACCGCTATGTGGTGGAACGGATGCGGGGCGAAGGCTTCAACCTCGGCGGCGAGCAGTCGGGCCATATCGTGATGACGGACTATGCCACGACCGGCGACGGGCTGATCGCGGGCCTGCAGTTCCTTGCGGCGCTGTCCGACAGCGGCAGGCCGGCCAGCGATCTGGTGCGCCAGTTCGACCCCGTGCCGCAGATGCTGAAGAACGTGCGCTACAAGGCCGGGGCCGATCCCCTGTCGGCCGAGGCGGTCCGTGCCGAGATCGCCGGCGCCGAGGCGCGGCTGGCGCAGTCGGGCCGCGTCCTGATCCGCAAGTCCGGCACCGAGCCGCTGATCCGCGTCATGGCCGAGGCCGAGGACGAGGCCGTGCTGCGCGAGGTCGTGGATGGCATCGTCGCGGCGGTCGAGAAGGCGGCGGCCTGAGCTGAGATGCCGGACCGGGGGGCTTCGCGCCCCCATCGTCGTAGACGACGATCCCCCGCGGGATATTTGAACGAAGAAGAATCTCGCCCGTTACCCCAAGGCGGCGGGGTCGTGGTCATAGACCCAGGCGAAGCGCTCGAACACCGCTCCTGGTGCAAGGCGGTTGGCGAGCCGCAGCGCCGTGTGACCTGCAAGGCGCTTCGGCCCGGACAGGTGATAGTTCCGGGCATTCGCCGTAGCTGCCGCAACGATTCGGGCGCAGCGGCCACGGCGCAGCGCCTGATAGCGGGCCAGGGCGCGGGGCTGGTCTCGGTCCGCATCGAGGCAGGCGGCCAGCACCCAGGCATCCTCGATCGCCATGCAGGCGCCTTGGGCGAGGAAGGGCAGGGTGGGATGCGCGGCGTCCCCCAGGATCGCGCGGCTGTCGTCGTGCCAGCGGGGCGCGACCTCGTGCCGGAACAGTCCCCAGAGGCCGGTTTCCGTGACCTGCGCCAGCCAGCCCGGAACCGGGCCGCCGAAGCCAGCAAAGGCAAGGCGCAGGTTCCGGGGATCATCCGTCTGCGACCAGCCTTCGCCGATCCAGTCGGAGCGTTCGACCACGGCCACGATGTTGCGCAGGCCGAAGCCCAGCGAATAGCTGACCAGATGCCGTCGCGGCCCCATGAAGACCTGCGACACCGGGCGGGCGTCGTCTTCCGCGGGGATGATCGCGCGCCACGCGGTCTGGCCGGTGAAGAAGGGTGTCTCGGACCCATTCAGCGCCACCCGGACACGGCTGTGAAGCCCGTCGGCGCCGATCAGCAGGGGCGCGTCGGGCAGCGCCGCGACGGGGGAATCGAGACGGATCTCGACGCCCGCGGCCCGCGCCGCATCCTCCAGCACCTGCAGCAGCCGGGCGCGGTGGACGGCGCGGAAGCTCGCCTGCGGGCGAGCGCTGGTGAAGTCCATCTGCAGGACCAGAGCGCCCCGATCGTCGCGCAGTTCGACCCCGTTCGAGGGGGTGGAGACGGCGTGGAAGGCATCCCGCAGCCCCATCGCGTCCAGCAAGCGGCCGGCGTTGGGGCTGACCTGGATGCCGGCGCCGACCTCGCGATATGCGCCGGCGCGTTCATGGACAATGACGCGGGCACCTCTCTGCGCCAAGGCCAGCGCGGCGGTCAGCCCGCCGATGCCGCCGCCGATGATGACTGCTTCTCGTCCTTGCAGCGCCCCGCGACCCTGATCCGCCATGCTCGGCCTCCCTGTTCCGGCCGGAAGCCGTAAGGCAAAGGCGACGGACAGGCGATGCGGTCAGTCGTCCCGGTGGACTCGCTCGCGCCGCTCGTGCTTTTCCTGCGCCTCCAGCGTCATGGTGGCGATGGGGCGGGCGTCCAGGCGGCGCAGGCTGATCGGCTCGCCCGTCATCTCGCAGTATCCGAACTCGCCCGTCTCGATCCGGCGCAGGGCGGCGTCGATCTTGCTGACCAGCTTGCGCTGGCGGTCGCGGGTCCGAAGCTCGATCGCGCGATCGGTTTCCTCGGAAGCGCGGTCGGCGATGTCGGGGACATTGCGGCCGCTGTCCTTCATCCCTTCCAGCGTTTCGGCGGATTGGTCCAGAAGCTCCTGCTTCCAGGCGAGCAGCTTGCGGCGGAAATATTCAAGCTGGCGTTCATTCATGAAGGGCTCGTCCTCGGCGGGACGATATTCTTCGGGAAGGAAAGTCTGGCGCTTCATGGCTCCTCCGAGGGCGGGCCCGAGGGCGGTGCCCGTTCCTTTGGCGCCCCCTTAAAGGATGAGGCGCGGGAAGGAAATAGTCGCGTGACGCCGGGGTAAAACTTGCCCGTGAGCGGCACGCGGCCTAGTGTCCGCTGGTTCGCCCGCCTGCCAGAAGGACCGATCCATGCAGTTCCGTTCGACCGAAAGCTACGTCGCGCCCCCCGACCTGGCGCTGGCGGTGAATGCCGCCGTGACGCTGGAACGCCCGCTGCTGGTCAAGGGCGAGCCGGGGACCGGCAAGACCGAGCTTGCGCGGCAGGTGGCGGCATCCCTTGGCCTGCCGATCATTGAATGGAACGTGAAGTCCACCACCAAGGCGCAGCAGGGGCTATACGAATACGACGCCGTCAGCCGGTTGCGCGACAGCCAATTGGGCGACGAGCGGGTGCATGACGTGGGCAACTATATCCGCCGCGGCAAGCTGTGGCAGGCCTTCGAGGCCGAGGGCAAGGTCGTCCTGCTGATTGACGAGATCGACAAGGCCGACATCGAGTTCCCGAACGACCTGCTGCAGGAACTCGACCGGATGGAGTTCCACGTCTACGAGACCGGCGAGACGATCGTGGCGCGGCACCGGCCCGTGGTCATCATCACCTCGAACAATGAGAAAGAGCTGCCCGACGCCTTCCTGCGCCGCTGCTTCTTCCACTACATCCGCTTTCCCGATGCCGACACCATGAAGCAGATCGTCGGCGTCCATTATCCGGGGCTGAAGCAGCGCCTGCTGGACGAGGCGCTGACCCAGTTCTTCGAATTGCGCGAAGCGCCGGGGCTGAAGAAGAAGCCCTCGACCAGCGAGTTCCTCGATTGGCTCAAGCTGATCCTGGCCGAGGACCTCAGGCCCGAGGACCTCAAGCGCGCCCCGAACGAGATGCTGCCCAAGCTGCATGGCGCGCTGCTGAAGAACGAGCAGGACGTGGCCCTGTTCGAGCGGCTGGCCTTCATGGCGCGCCGGCAGCGTTGAAACCCGCAGGCCCAGGCTTATCTTTCCCGCCATGGCCGAACTGACCGTTTCCATCCTGCACGGCGTGGACGCGCTGGACGCCGCCGCATGGGACGCCTGCGGTGCGGGCGGCGATCCCTTCACGACGCATCGCTTCCTGCTGGCGCTGGAGCAGTCGAAGTCGGTCGGCAAGGGGACGGGCTGGCACCCCTCGCATCTGGTGGCGCGGATCGGGGACAGGGTCGTGGGCGTGGCGCCGCTTTACCTCAAGACCCACAGCCAGGGCGAATACATCTTCGACCACGCCTGGGCGGATGCCTGGCAGCGCGCGGGCGGGCAGTATTACCCCAAGCTGCAATGCGCCGTGCCCTTCACCCCCGCCACCGGGCCGCGCCTGATCGCGGATGATCCGCAGGTGCAGGCAGGCTTGCTGGCGGCGATGGCGCAGGTGGCGGGCAGGGCCGACCTGTCCTCGGCTCATGTCACCTTCTGCACCGAGGCCGAATGCGCCTTGGGCGAGGCACAGGGCTGGCTGGGCCGCACCACGACGCAATATCACTGGCTGAACGACGGCTACGGCAGCTACGAGGATTTCCTTGGCGCGCTCTCCAGCCGCAAGCGCAAGGCGCTGCGCAAGGAACGCGAGCGCGCCAATGCCTTCGGCGGCCGCATCCTCGCGCTGACCGGCGACGAGTTGCGGCCGGAACATTGGGACGCCATGTGGACCTTCTATCAGGACACCGGAGGGCGGAAGTGGGGGCGACCCTACCTGACCCGCGCCTTCTTCGACCTGCTGCACCAGACGATGCGGGACGACTGCCTGCTGTTCCTGGCGGAACGTGACGGCCGCCCGGTCGCGGGCGCGCTGAACCTGATCGGGCGTGACGCGCTTTACGGCCGCTACTGGGGCTGCACCGAGGACCACCCCTTCCTGCATTTCGAACTGTGCTATCACCGGGCCATCGACTGGGCCATCGAACATGGGCTTTCCCGCGTCGAGGCGGGCGCGCAGGGCGAACACAAGCTCGCCCGCGGCTACATGCCCGCCGAGACCCATTCGATCCACTGGGTCGCCGACGCGGGCTTTCGCCGGGCGCTTGCCGGATATCTCGCGCAAGAGGCCGAGGCGGTTGGCGACGACATGGCCGAAACCGCCGCCTTCGGGCCCTACCGGCGAGGCGATGGTTCAAATGCCACCTAAAGCCTCGGGCCGGAGCGGCCAGATTCTTACCGATTGTTAAGGGCTGGAACCCACCCTGACGCCTGCGATCATCGCAAGCGGCGGCAGGGCGGATGGCCAGATTTCGGTATGTCACCACGGTAACCCAGGGCTTTGTGCGAAGCCTGACCGACCTGACCCTGGGGGGAGTGGGCCAGCGCATGGTGCTGGTCGGCACGACCCATGCGGGCGGGGGCGTCTCGATCTGGGACGTGGCGGCGGCGGACAAGCCGGCGCGCGTCATCGCCTCGTATGACTACCAGCGCCGGCTTTCCCATCTGGCCGAGCCGCAGGCGATCCTGCTCGACCGTCCCGGCGGCGTGTCGCTGCTGATGGGGGGCTTGCGCGGCGGTGCGGATGCAGTCAGCCGGATCGGGGCGGATGGCAGGCGCGGCGCCCGCGACAGCGGAATCGAGGGGGCGGCGCTGCCCTCGGACCTGCTGCATGCGGGCAGCTTCACGCTGGCCGGCGGGCAGGCGGTGATATACGCCGCCCGTCACGACCAGCCGGTCTTCAGCCTGTGGCGCCAGCGCCCCGACGGGCGGATCGAGCAGGCGGGCACCTCGGCCATCCCGCCCAGGCTGCCCGCCGACGCCCAGATCGACGCGCTGGTGCCGCTGAGGCTAGGGGGGGTGGACCTGCTTGTCGCCGTCTCGACGCGCGGCAACTTCGTCTCGTCCCATGTCGTGCAGCCCGACGGCAGACTGGCGCCGGGCGAGTTCCTCGGCACCACCCGCGGCACCGGCTTCAACGGCCCGCGCGACATCGTGGCGCTTGAGGTCGACGGGCGGCATTATCTGGTCGTCAGTTCCGCCTACAGTTCCTCACTGACCACCCTGCGGATCGTCGCCGGGGGCGGGCTGGTCCCGGTCGATCACGTCATCGATGAACGCACCACCCGCTTCCAGAAAGCCACCGTGATGGAGGCGGTGACGATCAACGGCCGCGCCTTTGTCGTGGTGGGGGGCGCGGATGATGGCTTGAGCCTCTTCACCCTGACTCCCGACGGGCGGCTGATCCACCTGGATACCATCGCCGACGATGCGCGCTCGGCGCTGAGCGATGTCTCGGCACTGGCAGTGCGGGTGATCGGCGGCAGGATCGTCGTCTTCGCGGGGTCAGAGGTGGAAACCGGCGTCAGCCAGTTCGTCATCGATCCCGGCCGGATCGGCCAGACCCGCCAAGCCGGGAACGGCGCCCACAGGGGCACGGACGCGAACGACCTGATCCAGGGCGGGATGAGCACCACGCGGATCGAGGGCGGCGCGGGCGACGACATCCTGATCGCCGGGCCCCGCACCATCGACCTTTACGGCGGGGCCGGGGCGGACCTGTTCATCCCGCTGGCGATCGCCGGACGCATTACCATCCGCGACTTCCAGCCGGGCATCGACCGGATCGACATGTCGATGCTGGGCATGATCCGCTCGGTCGCGCAGCTCAAGCTCATCCCGCAGAGCTGGGGGGTCAGGGTCCGCTTCGGCGACACCACGCTCGAGGTCCGCACCCAGAACGGCCGCCCGCTGAGCGCGGGCGATTTCGACAACGGAATGTTTCCCGTCGCCCATTACCAGCCGCCCGACGTGCGTTCGACCGTCCTCGGCACGGCCAAGGGGGATCTGCTCAGGGCGGGGCGCGGCGGCTCGCTGGTCTACGGCTATGGCGGCAACGACACGATCCTTGGCAGCGATCTCGAGGATTTCCTACAGGGCGGCATGGGCAACGACAGCATCGTCGCCCAGGGCGGCGAGGACACCGTCTGGGGGGGCGCGGGCAATGATTCGATCCGTGCGGGGGGCGGCAACGATCTCGTGCTGGCCGGGGATGGCGACGACAGCGTGGCCGGAGAGGACGGCGACGACCTGATCGGCGGTGAAACCGGCAACGACCGCATCCAGGGCGGCGCCGGGAACGACCGGCTGAACGGCGGCGCGGGCAACGATCACCTGTCCGGGGGCGATGGCAACGACCGCATCTTCGGCATGGCCGGCAACGACACCCTGCTGGGGGATGCGGGCGACGACCTGCTGCTGGACGTGAGCGGCGACAACCTGCTGAGCGACCTGCTGGGCAACAACATGATGTTCGCCGGCGGGGGCAACGACCGGATGCAGGCCGGGCCGGGGAACGACACCCTGCGGCCCGGCGCCGGCAATGATTCCGTGACCGGGGGGGGCGGGCGCGACAACGTCAACGCCGGTCCGGGGGACGACACCGTTCTGGGCGAGGATGGCGACGACCTGCTGCTGGGCGCGGCAGGACGCGACCTGATCCACGGCGGCAACGGCAATGACACGATCTTCGGGGGCGACCATGACGACCGGCTGTTCGGCGACGACGGCAATGACTTCCTGATCGGCGAAGGCGGCAACGACAGCATGACCGGCGGTCGCGGCAACGACACCCTGCGGGGGAACGGCGGTCACGACAGCATGCGTGGCGGCGATGGTGCGGACCGCCTGATCGGAGGAATGGGCAACGACAGCCTTTACGGCGAGGCGGGCAACGACCTGATGCTGGGCGAAGCCGGCGCCGATCTCATGCTGGGGGGCGAGGGGAACGATACCATCGACGGCAGTTGGGACGACGACCAGATTTCCGGCGACGGCGGCGACGATCTGCTGCTGGGGGGGCATGGCGCCGACCGGCTGGCGGGGGGGCAGGGCAACGACACGCTGAAGGGCGGCGCCGGCAACGATGTCCTGACCGGCGGCGATGGCGCGGATGTCCTGCAGGGGGGCGACGGGCTTGACCTCATGACCGGAGGGGCGGGGGCCGACGTGTTCATCTTCGATCCCGTGGATTCGCGGCCGGGGACCGAGGACGTGATCGCCGATTTCTCGCCGGGCGTGGACCGGATCGACCTTTCGGCCCTCAGGGTCGCCCCGGTCGGCAGCGCGCCCTTCAGCCGCGGCGACAAGGAACTGCGCTGGTTCATCCATGCCGACACCGTCCGCATCGAGGCCGACACGGATGGCGACGGCAGCGCCGATTTCGCCCTTGTCCTGCAGGGGGCGCTTGCCATCGGCGACACGGACTTCATCCTGTAGGCGCTCTGGACCTCGGGCGCGGCTTTGCCTAGCCTCTGCCGCACCCACGAGGACAGCGCATGAGACTGCAGAGCATGGACCGAGACTTCGTCACCACCGCCCGCACCCTGTCCGAGGCGCTGCCCTACATGCAGCGTTACGCGGGCGCCGTGGTCGTCGTGAAGTTCGGCGGCAACGCGATGGGCGACGATGCCGCCATGGCCGAGTTCGCCAAGGACATCGTGCTGATGAAGCAGGTGGGCATCCACCCGGTCGTGGTTCATGGCGGTGGTCCGATGATCAACGACCTGCTGAACCGGCTGGGCATCGAAAGCCGCTTTGTCCGCGGCAAGCGCGTCACCACGCCCGAAGCCGTGCAGGTGGTCGAGATGGTGCTGTCCGGCCTTGTCAACAAGCGCATCGTGCAGGCGATCAACGACGCGGGCGGGCGTGCCATCGGGATTTCCGGCAAGGACGACGACCTGATGGTCTGCGAGGCCGACGATCCCGAACTGGGCTTCGTCGGGCGGCCGATCGAGATGAACGTGCAGATCATCCGCGACCTTTACCTTGCCGGGCTGATCCCGGTGATCGCGCCGGTGGCGACCGGCATGGCCGACAACGAGACCTTCAACGTCAACGGCGACACCGCCGCAGGCGCCATCGCCGGCGCGCTCAAGGCCGACCGGCTGCTGCTGCTGACGGATGTGGCGGGGGTCAAGGACGGCTCGGGGCAGGTCCTGACCCAGATCCACCCCGACCAGGTGCGGACGATGATCGCTGACGGCACCATTGCCGGCGGCATGATCCCCAAGACCGAAACGGCTCTGGCCGCGCTGGACGAGGGCGTGCGCGCCGTCGTGATCCTGGACGGGCGGGTGCCCCATGCGGCGCTGCTGGAACTGTTCACCGAACAGGGGGCGGGCAGCCTGATCCGGTCCACCGAACCTCGCGTCAAGCCGCATGGGTTGCGGCAGGGCGGCAGCGGCCTGTGACCTTGCCCTTGGCAATGAGAGCCGCTTGCGGCTAGCGGGCGCGGGTGGCAGTCTGATTCCCGATCAGACCCGAGGGAAAGGATCAGGATGACACCGCTGGGACATTGCCGCCTGATCCTGACGCGCCACGCCAAGTCCGACTGGGACGACCCGACGCTGCCCGACCACGACCGCCCGCTGAACGCGCGCGGCCGCCGCTCGGCCCGCGCGCTGGGCGACTGGCTGGCCAGCCGTGGTCATGACCCCGAGGAGGTGCTGTGCTCCTCGTCGCGGCGGACGCGCGAGACCTGGGACTGCGTGGCGCAGGCCGTGTTCGAGACCCGGCCCGAGCTGCGGATCGAGCCCGCCCTTTACCACGCCGCGCCCGAGTTGATGCTGCGGGTCCTGAAGACCGCGACGGCGCCCACGGTGATGATGATCGGGCACAACCCCGGCATCGCCGCCTTTGCCGCGATGCTGCCCGCCCGTCCGCCGATGGACCCGCAGTTCCGCAGCTATCCGACGGCAGCCACGCTGGTGGTCGATTTCCAGTCCGACAACTGGGCCGGAATCGAGCCGGGGCAGGGCAGCGTCCGCGATTTCGTCCGGCTCGACGGGCGGGATTGAGGGACCTTCAGGGCACAGGCCACGGGCGTTCCGCATCGCTTGGGGATTCCGTGGCCTTTGCGAGCCGCAGGGCTGGTTTTCATCCTGCACGTCTGGTCACGGTGGGCCTGTCAGCGAGGCTTGCGCTTGCATGAGGCCCCCGGCTGCGCTTGAGGGGGGGGGGAAGGCTGCATCGGCGGCTGAATTTTCTTCAGGCGCCGCAGGGAAGCCGAGAATCTTCCGGCCCCGTATGCAAACTGCGACTCCGCGCAGCGGGCATGAAACCGCCTGGCGGCACTTGAGCGGCGCGGCGGTCTGACGGCAAAGGCGCTGGCCGAGTGCCCTCTTTCGCCTCTTTTCCGAAAGCGGCCTTGCAATGGAAGCGGATGGCCACCGGCCCGGGTTCCAGCACGGGTCCGCTGCTGCGTGTTCCCCGGCGTCATGTGGCCCGGGAACCGCAAGGCGCGGGAAAGTTGAACCACTGACGCCGCTGTGAGTTGATCTCGACCCCGCCGCGGCTATGTGCTGGCTTCATATCACGAGGCGATTGCCGCAAGAGCCCGCAGGGCCCAAGGCCGACAGGAGATTGAGATGACCGTCCCCCCCCGATCCGCCCTCGACCGGCGGTCCTTCCTCGCCACTTCGCTTGCGCTGGGTGCGGCAGGCTTCGCGGGTTCCGCCGCGGCGCAGGCAATCGATCCCTATACCGGCCAGCCGCTGCAGGGCACGCCCGGCGCAGGTGCGACCCCCGATGCAGGTCTGGTGCAGCATGACGCCGCGGCAGACAACCGCCGCAACGTGTCCAGCTTCCGCATGCACGACTGGCAGCCTTATTTCAGCAATCTCAACAACGGCGCAGTCCTAGTGGACCTGACCTCGCGCGCGCTGAGCTACTGGTCCGAGGACGGCACCGACTTCCGCCTGTTCCCGACCTCGATCCCGGTCAGCGAGGACCTGACCCGCCGTGGCCGCACCGAGATCATCAAGAAGGTGGACGGCCCGTCCTGGTCGCCCACCCCCGAGATGAAGAAGCGCAACCCCGAATGGCCGGATTTCGTGCCGCCGGGGCCGGACAACCCGATGGGCACCCATGCGCTGTGGCTGAGCTGGACCTATTACCGCATCCACGGCACCCACGACACCCGCAAGATCGGGCGCAAGTCCTCGAACGGCTGCATCGGGCTTTACAACGAGCATATCCAGCAACTTTTCGCGCTGACCAAGGTTGGCACGCAGGTTCTGGTCATCTGATCCCCTCGGCAGGGTTCGGTCACGCGCCCGGACCCGCCAGCACCGACGCGGGCACCAGATGCTCGATCAGGACGGCGGACAGGTCGTCTGACCGTTCCCCGCTGGCGAAGGCGGAAACCGACCAGCACATGGATTCCAGCAGCGCATGGCCTGAAACGGGCGCGTTCAGTTGCAGGATCGCCCGCAGCCCGTCCTCGCCCAAGGGTTCGCCCCGGCTGCTGGCCGCGTCGGTGATCCCGTCCGAAACGATCAGCATCCTGTCGCCCGGGTTCAGCACGACCTCGATCTCGTCAAAGCGCGCGTCTTCCAGCACGCCGACCGGCAGCCCGCCCTGGCCCACACGCTCGATCGCGCCGCCGGCCCGTTGAAGAAACGGGTGGGGGTGGCCTGCCTGCACCAGCCGCAGCCGGTGCGTCGAAAGATCCAGCCGGGCATAGACCATGGTCAGATAGGCTTCGGCGATCGGGCCATCCAGCATCAGGTCGTTCAAGGTGGACACGAGCCGCGCCGGCTCGACCTGATGATCCTGCGACAGCGCCTCGATCTGCGCCGCCACCCGCGCGGTCAGCAGGGCCGAGGCGACGCCGTGCCCGGCCACGTCCACCGCATGCAGCCCGATGGCCATGTCGTCGAGCTGCTGGAAGCCCACGAAATCGCCGCCGATCATGCCGGCCGGGCGCATCAGCAGCGACACCCGGAACGGCCCGAAGCTGCGCTGGCGTTCGCGGATCATCGCCTGCTGCAGCTTGCGCGCCTCGCGCAGGTCGGCGGTCATCTGTTCCTGGGCGCGGTGCAGCCGTTCCAGCGCGCCCTGCAACTCGCGGTTCGCGGCGGCCAGGTTGTCATGCATGTCCAGCACGCGTTCGGCAGCACGGATGCGCGCCAGCAGTTCGGCGCTGGAGATGGGCTTCATCAGGAAGTCGTCGGCGCCTGCGCCCAATGCCACCGCGATGTCTTCACGTTGGCTGCTGGAGGTCAGCAGGATGAAATAGCCGTAGCCCTGGCGCGCCATGGTCCGGTGGGCGCGGCAGAGTTCCAGCCCCGACAGCGCCCCCAGATGCGAATCGGACAGGATCAGGTCGGGTTCGAGATTCCGGCAGGCCTGCAGGGCGGATTCGCCCTCCGCCGCCTCGACCACCCGGTAGCCGGCACGCTGCAACTGGATCGACAGCATGCGCCGGTTCGCCCGGTTGGTGTCGGCCAGCAGCACCAGCCGGCGGCGCGGATCATGGCCCGACGCGACCGCAGGCACGGACGCGAGTAAACGATTCGGCTGTTTCATGGGGGCAGGCTACAGCGCCCCGGTGAACGTGCGGTTAAGCGAGGCAACCGCGAAAGCCGCGATGATGTCCCGGCCGGCGGAAAGGGTGCCGGCGGGTTGGCGTCAGATCAGGAACTCGGACAGCACCGCGTCCCCGGTGATGTCGCGCCAGTTAAGGCCCGCCTCGGCCAGCCTTTGCGACAGGGCGTCCAGATTGGCGGGGCTGGTCGTCTCGATCCCGATCAGGACCGAGCCGAAGTTGCGCGCCGATTTCTTCAGGTATTCAAAGCGTGCGATGTCGTCTTCGGGGCCGAGCAGGTTCAGGAACTCGCGCAGGGCGCCGGGTCGCTGGGGTAGGCGCAGGATGAAGTATTTCTTCAGCCCTGCCCAGCGCTGCGCACGTTCCCGCACCTCGGGCAGCCGCTCGAAGTCGAAGTTGCCGCCCGAGCAGACGCAGACCACGCTCTTGCCTTCCAGCGCGCCACCGGCGCCGAGGTCGCGCAGGGCGTCCACCGCCAGCGCGCCCGCGGGTTCAAGGACGATGCCCTCGACGTTCAGCATTTCGATCATGGTGGCGCAGATGCGGTCCTCTGGCGCGATCACCACGTCCGAGGGCGAGAAGTGCGAAAGGTGCCGGAAGGGCAGTTCGCCGATCCGCGCGACGGCCGCCCCGTCCACGAAGTTGTCGATGGCGGAAAGGGCGACGGGGTGGCCCGCTTCCAGCGCCGCCCGCAGGCTGGCGCCGCCGCCCGGTTCGACAAAGGCAAAGCGGGTCCGGGGCGCCCTGGCCGCCATGACGCCGGTGACCCCGGCCGCAAGGCCGCCGCCGCCCACGGGAAGGACCACGAGGTCGGGTGCCGCGTCCATCTGCGCCAGGATCTCGGTGCCGACCGTCGCCTGTCCCTCGATCACATGGGCGTCGTCGAAGGGGGACAGGAAGGTGGCGCCCTGCGCCCTGGTGAATTCCTGCGCCGCCCGCAGGGTCTGGTCGAAATAGTCCCCGGTCAGGACGATCTCGACCGCGCCATTGCCGAAGGTGCGGGTCTTGTCGATCTTCTGCTTCGGCGTCGTCACCGGCATGAAGATCGTGCCCTCGGCCCCGAAGTGGCGGCAGGCGAAGGCCACGCCCTGCGCGTGGTTGCCGGCGCTGGCGCAGACGAAATGCGCCCCCGGCCCGGCCTTGGCATGGCGCATCGCGTTAAAGGCCCCGCGCAGCTTGTAGCTGCGCACCGGCGCCAGGTCCTCGCGCTTGAGCCAGATCTCGGCGCCGTAGCGGGCCGACAGATGGTCATTGCGCAGCAGCGGCGTGGGGTCGAACAGCGCACGCAGCGCCGCTTCGGCAGAGGCGACGTTTCTTGTGAAATCCTTCATGAAAGCGAGATGGCGCGAAACCTGCCGCCTGGCAAGTCAGGATGCACCCTCGGGACGCTTGCAGGGCAGCACGATCAGGCGATCCGCGGTGGGGTCATAGGCCAGCACCTGCTCGTCCCCGAGGAACGCGACGCGGATCCTGTCCGTCTTGAATGCTTCGGGCCAGCCGTCGCGCTGCAGTGGAAGCCGCGGTGGAAGTCCGCTGCCAAGGCTATCCGGCGGATCAGGTCAGGACCCTTGAATGCGTAGACAAAAGCCGGTGCCAAGAGCAGTCCCGGCAAAATCGACAGCATGACTGCCCAACCCATCCTTTGCGGCAGTTTTTTCCATCTGTGCCTCTGCAGAAATCCGGTCAGCAGATCAACGACGAGATAGGCGAAAACAAGGATCATGACGACGACGGCTCCTGCGAATGCCACCGCCGCAGGAAGGGACAGCAGCGCCGCGACCGTTAGAGCGACCGGGAACAGTCCCGGCGCTTCGTGAAACGCCAGATTGAGGGTTTCGGCGCCCGCCATCGCTGTCCAGACCTGGCCCATCGCCGTGAGGATGAGCAGGCCCAGCCAGGCCCGGTTCCCTGCATCGGGCCAGAAGCGGGGGATTGTTCTCACCCAGCGCAGGACAATCAGGGCAGGCACGGCGAAGATGACCGCCGACAAGGGCCAGCCCGCCCAGGCCGGTAATCCGGCCCGTCCCTGGATCACCACTGCCAGAAGGCATGTCCCCATCCAGGCGATTGTCGGCCCCCGGTTGGCGTCGATCCAGTTCCTCAGACGGTCCCTTTGCGCCGTGATCCACTCCCTTGCCCGATCACCCGCTTGTTGCACTCCTCCCCTTGCTTCCGTCATGCCTCTGCTCTTCCTGCCTCCTCTTGTTGTTCGCCGCCGCAACCCTTATCGCCTGCGCTGATGACCGTCGAACCACCCTGCGGAGTCTCCATGTCCAGTACGCCGAAGAAAGTCGTTCTCGCCTATTCCGGAGGGCTCGACACCTCGATCATCCTGAAGTGGCTGCAGACGGAATACGGCTGCGAGGTCATCACCTTCACCGCCGATCTCGGGCAGGGCGAGGAGCTTGAGCCCGCGCGGGCGAAGGCCGAGTTGCTGGGCATCAGGCCGGAAAACATCCATATCGAGGATGTGCGCGAGGAATTCGTGCGCGACTATGTCTTCCCGATGTTCCGTGCGAACGCGGTCTATGAGGGGCAGTATCTGCTGGGCACCTCGATCGCCCGCCCGCTGATCTCGAAGCGGCTGGTCGAGATCGCGCAGGAACATGGCGCGGATGCCGTGGCCCATGGCGCGACCGGCAAGGGCAACGACCAGGTGCGGTTCGAGCTGTCGGCCTATGCGCTGGACCCCGCGATCAAGGTGATCGCGCCCTGGCGGATCTGGGACCTGACCAGCCGCACGAAGCTGATCGAGTTCGCCGAGAAGAACCAGATCCCGATCGCCAAGGACAAGCGCGGCGAGGCGCCCTTTTCGGTCGATGCCAACCTGCTGCACACTTCAAGCGAAGGGAAGGCGCTGGAGAACCCGGCCGAGGAAGCGCCGGACTACGTCTACCAGCGCACCGTCAGCCCCGAGGATGCGCCGGACCAGCCGGAATATATCGAGGTCACTTTCGAGCGGGGCGATGCCGTTGCGATCAACGGCGAGGCGATGTCGCCCGCGACGCTGCTGACGGCGCTGAACGACTATGGTCGCAAGCACGGGATCGGGCGGCTCGATTTCGTGGAAAACCGCTTTGTCGGCATGAAGTCGCGCGGCATCTACGAGACGCCCGGCGGCACGATCCTGCTGGAGGCGCATCGCGGGATCGAGCAGATCACCCTCGATTCAGGGTCCGGGCATCTCAAGGACAGCCTGATGCCGCGCTATGCGGAACTGATCTACAACGGCTTCTGGTTCAGCCCGGAACGCGAGATGCTGCAGGCGCTGATCGACAAGTCGCAGGAATATGTCTCGGGCACCGTGCGGCTGAAGCTTTACAAGGGGCTGGCCTCCTGCGTCGCTCGCTGGTCGGAGATGAGCCTTTATTCCGAGGCCCATGTGACCTTCGAGGAGGACGCCGGCGCCTATGACCAGAAGGACGCGGCGGGCTTCATCAAGCTGAACGCCCTGCGGCTGAAGCTGATCGGCAACCGCAACGCGCGGGTGAAATAAGGGCGGAGCGCGCTGCCCACCGCTGCCCTACGGGGATACTTGCATTCGCGTCGGGCAGGGGCCACGCAGCGGCTTGCAGGGCAGGGCAGTTTCGCATATCTGTCCTGCACCTTACCGAGGCGGGTTGGCGGAGAGGTTACGCAGCGGATTGCAAATCCGTGAAGACCGGTTCGATTCCGGTACCCGCCTCCACGGTGAGACGCCGAACGGATCGGCATTTCCCTCTATCATCGCGGCTGTCTGGTCTTCGGCTCTGGCAGGCCGCGTTCCTGCGGCGTTCCTGTCGATTGCATGGAAAAGGCCCGGCCGCCTTCCGGCGCCGCGCCTTTCCTTTCGCAAGCTGACGCCTCAGCGCCCCCGCAGCTGCCCCAGCAGGATCGAGGTCGCGTAGCCGTCGGGAGGCGCGCCGATGGATCGCTGGAAGGCCGAGATCGCCTCCATCGTGCCGGTGCCGATCTTGCCGTCGATCTCGTCGCGGTAGAAGCCGCGCGTCGTCAGCAGGCGCTGGATCTCGGTGCGCTCGGTTTGCGTCAGCGGGCGGTCGGACCGGGGCCACGCGCCCTGGATGCCGGGGCGGCCGGCGATCGCCTCGGCCAGGTAGCTCACGCCCAGCGCATAGCTGTCCGAGTTGTTGTAGCGCAGGATCGAGCGGAAGTTGTCGAGGATCAGGAACGCAGGCCCCCGCGCCCCCGCGGGCCGGATGATCGAGCCGGTGCCCGCGGGCAGACCGCGGCCGCTCGCCGCCCGAACGCCCATCGCCGCAAGCTGGCCGGTGCTGGTCCGCGTGCCCTTGCCGACGGCGGTGAAGCCCTCGGGTACCACGACCTCGACCACCCAGGGCTGGCCACGCTGCCAGCCGTTGCGGGCCAGGTAGGCCGCGGTCGAGGCCAGCGAGTCGGTCGGGTCGTCCGACCAGATGTCGCGACGGCCGTCGCCGGTGAAATCGACCGCATAGCTGAGATACGAGTTCGGCATGAACTGGGTGTGCCCCATCGCGCCCGCCCATGACCCCAGCATCTGTTCCGGCGCGGTGTCGCCCGCCTGGATGATCCGCAGCGCCGCGATCAGCTGTTCCTGGAACATCTGCGAGCGGCGCCCGTCATAGGCCAGCGTCGCCAGCGACGGGATGATCTGCATCCGCCCCCGATTCGCGCCGAAGTTCGATTCCATCCCCCAGACGGCCAGCACGATCTCGCGCGGGACGCCATAGGTGGCCTCGATCGCGGCCAGCGTGCGGGCGTGCTGCGCGGCCATCTGGCGGCCGGTGGTGATCCGTTCCGGCGATACCGCGCTGTCGAGGTAAAGCCAGACGGGACGCGAGAACTCGGCCTGCCGGCGGTCGAGGCGGATCACCTCGGGGTTGTAGCGGGCGATCGACATGGCCCGGTCATAGGTGGCGGGGCTGATGCCGGCCGAAACGGCGCGGGGGCGGAAGTTCCGCACCCATTGCTGGAAGCTCGCCTCGGTCGCGGGATCGGCGACAGGGATCGGGGTCGGGGTCACGGATGAGCCGCCGCCGCTTGGGCCGATGCCGGGGCCTACGCCGATGGTCGTGCCGCAGGACCCCAGCACGGCCACCATGGCCGTGGCAAGGGCGAGCCTTGTCGTCAATTTCATGTCACTGCCTCGTCGGGATATCGTTTTTATTGCCACAAAGCTTAGCCGCGGCCCCCGGAAGCTTGCAACCCGCCGCGGGTGCCGCGCACAGCTTCAGGATGCAGGGAGGCAGGGTCAGCGGGTGCCCGGCTCGTCGAAGAACGGCTCGAACTGGGCGACGATCACGCTGTTCTCGTCCAGCGCGCGGGCCATCAGGGTGCGTTCCTCCTCGGGGATCTCGTGCCCCTCGGCCAGCCGTTCGTCAAGCGTGCCATAGCCCTGCACCTCAAGCGGCGCGAGGTCGGCCTGCTTGAGGATGGCGACTGTTTCGCGAACCGCCTCGTCCTGGTCCACGCCCGAGGCGTAGCAGACCAGCGCTGCGCCGCTCGCGCCCTCTGGCAGCCCGTCCCCCTGCTTGCGGCCCACCTGCACCAGCAGCGTATAGACCTGTTGTGCCATGCTTCGTCCCCTGCGATGGTGCCGCGCCACAAGACAGGGGGATGGGGGATGAGCCGCAGCTTGGCAAGGGTTCAGGCCGCGCTGGAAAGCGCCGGGCTGCCGGTCCGGGTGATCGAGGCGGGCGCCTGCCGCACGGCCGCGGACGCCGCCGCCTCGGTCGGCTGCGAGGTGGACCAGATCGCCAAGTCGATCATCTTCCGGGGCGAGGACAGCGGCCATATCGTGCTGTTCATCACCGCGGGCGGCAACCGGGTGGATGCGGCCAAGGCCTCGGCCGTGGCGGGACAGAGGCTCGGCAAGGCGGATGCGGACCTGATCCGGGCCGAGACCGGCTTTGCCATCGGGGGCGTCGCGCCGGTCGGCCATCTGCAGCAGATCACGGCCTACTGGGACCCGCGGCTGTCCGATTTCGACGTGGTCTGGGCGGCGGCCGGAACGCCGCACCATGTCTTTGCCGCAGCGCCCGGCGACCTGCTGCGCGCGAGCGGCGCCGTTCCCGCCGATTTCACCGGCTGAGCGTCAGTCAAGCTGCGGCAGCTCGCCGGTATCCAGCAGGCGCGCCTCGGTCCAGCGCGGGTTGCCGCAGTTGTCGCAGGGCTGGTCCCGCCCGGACCCCGCCGCCTGCCGCAGGTTGCCGCATTCGGCGCAGCACAGATGGCCCTCGACCATCTTGCCGGGAACGCGCAGCGCGAAATGCGGCATCACGTCGTCGGGCGGCAGCAGCGACAGGCCGGGCAGGGGCTTGCGGCGGCCGAAAACCGACATGCCGCCGCCTTCCTCGACGAAGGCCATCTCGACCTGGCCGAGGTTGGCCACGCCCTTGCGGCGCAGCATGCTTCGGACCTCCTCCATCGACATGTCGCTGGCCTTGCGGCCGGGAACGCTGATGCAGCCGTCGCGCACCACCGTGATGGGGCGCCCGTCGATGATCTGGTTGGCGCGCTTGGACCGCGCGGCCAGCGCATCCAGACCCTTGTTGAGCAGCACGATGACGGTGATCGCCAGCATCGCCTGAAGCAGCGGGACATCGGGGTAGAAGGTGGCGTCGCCCACGGCGGACCCGAGCGCGATCACCAGCAGCATGTCCATCATGGACAGCTGCGCCACGCTGCGCGCGCCGATCCAGCGGATCAGCGCCAGCGTGTAGCCGTAGATCACGACGGTCCTGAACAGGATTTCCAGATAGAACAGCGGCGGATGATCGCCGAGGAACATCCGCGACAGATCAAAGGGAACGATGGCTTCTTCCATGGCCGCTCCGTGCAGGCGCCGCGGCGGCAAGGGGCCGGCGGCATCGGCCTTCATGGCGAAGGCCGCGCCCGCAGGCAAGGCGCGTCAGCGGGGCGTCAGCCGGTCAGCGAACTGGGCGAAGACCCGGGCATAGACCTCGCGCTTGAAGGGGACGATGCGGCGGATCAGTTCCTCGGGGGTCATCCAGGCCCAGCGGCTGAACTCGGCATGCTCGGTTTCAAGGTTCACGTCGCCGTCCTGGCCGCGAAAGCGCATCAGCACCCATTTCTGCCGCTGCCCGCAATACCGCCCCTGCCACATCCGGCCCAGAAGCTCGGGCGGAAGGTCATAGCGGATCCAGCCCTCGGTTTCGGCCTCAATCTCGACCTTGTCGGGGGAAAGGCCGGTTTCCTCGCCCAACTCGCGCAGCGCCGCCTCGCGCGGGGACTCGCCGGGGTCGATCCCACCCTGCGGCATCTGCCAGGCATCGCCCGGATTGTCGATGCGCTGGCCCGCGAAGACGAGGCCGCGGTCGTTCACGAGCACCACCCCCGCGCAGGGACGATAGGGCAGGCCGTTTGCGCCGGTTTCGGCGCCGATTGCTTGGGTTGTCTCGTCCATGGGCGCGATCAGTCCTGGCTGGGGCGGTCGGCGGGGCGGCCGACCGGGGCGCGGGCTGCCGGCGAGGCGCCGGTGGGGGCGGCGTTCGTCTCGCCCTCGCGTGCGTCCTCACTGGTGGCGTCCTCGCCGGTCACGGCGGGCTTGGCCGCGTCCGCCACCTGCCGGGCCGAGAAGTCGACCGCCGACAGCCCCTTGAGGATGTCGACCGCATAGGCAAGCTGGTAATCTTCGTCGCGCAGCTTGGCGGTGGCCTCGACCTGAGCCGCCTCTTCCTCGATCTGGCGGCGTTCCTCGTCGCTGATCGAATCGTTGTTCAGCGCGCCCCGCAGGTCGCGTTCCGAAGTCCCGAAGTTCGAGGCACTGCGCGGGGCGTCCTCCTCGTCCTCTGCCGGGCGGGCGGGGGGCTGTTCCACGATGATGTCGGGGTTGATCCCCAGCGCCTGGATCGAGCGGCCCGAAGGCGTGTAATACAGCGCCGTCGTCAACCGGATCGCGCTGTCCGAGGTCACCGGCATCACCGTCTGGACCGAGCCCTTGCCGAAGCTCTTGGTGCCCACGACGATGGCGCGGCGGTGGTCCTGCAGTGCGCCGGTCACGATTTCCGAGGCCGAGGCGGAACCCCCGTTGATCAGCACCACCATCGGCTTGCCCTGCGCCAGGTCGCCCGTTTCCGCGTTCCAGCGGCCGCTTTCCTCGGGCTTGCGGCCGCGGGTGGACACGATCTCGCCCTTGTCGAGGAAGGCGTCGCTGACCATGACCGCCTGTTCCAGCAGACCCCCGGGGTTGTTCCTCAGGTCCAGGACGAAGCCCGTGACCTCGTCGATGCCGCCGGCTTCCTCGACGGCTTTCGCCAGTTCGGTCTGCAGCGTGTCATAGGTCTCGTCGTTGAAGGTGGCGACCCGCAGCACCACGGCGTCGCCCTCGTTGCGGGTGCGCACGACGGTCAGGCGGATCGTTTCACGCGTCATGGTCACGTCGAAAGGCTCGGTCTCGCCTTCGCGCAGGATGGTGACGGTGACTTCCGACCCGATGGGACCGCGCATCTTCTCGACCGATTCGTCCAGCGTCAGGCCCATCAGCGATTCGCCGTTCACATGGGTGATGAAGTCGCCGGGCTTGATCCCCGCATTGGCGGCGGGCGTGTCGTCCATGGGCGAGATCACCTTGACCAGCCCGTCCTCCTGCCCGACCTCGATCCCCAGACCCCCGAAGCTGCCGCGGGTCTGGGTCTGCATGTCCTCGTAATCGTTCGCGGACAGGAAGGACGAATGCGGGTCCAGCGAGGTCAGCATCCCGTTGATCGCGGCCTCGATCAGCTTCTTCGAATCGACGTCCTGGACGTAATCCTGCCGCACCCGCTCGAAGACATTGCCGAACAGGTCCAGTTGTTCATAAACCGAGGTGTTGCGCTCGGTTTCCTGGGCGATCAGCGGGCCGGCCAGTTGCGTGGTCACGAGGATGCCCGCCAGCGTGCCGCCGATGCCCGCCATCAGATAGTTCTTCATTCCGTCGTCCTGACCTGCTGGGGGGCATCACCGCCCGCCGTGTCGCCGTTGTCGCGGGCGGCATCGCTGCCGGTCGCGGGTGTCATCACCGGATTCATCACGAACCACTCGGTCGGGTCCAGCGTTTCCTTGCCCCGGCGCAGTTCCACATACAGCGGCTGCATCGCGGGCGGGGTGTTGCCGACTGCCGCAGCTTCCACGAAGGCGGCGCCGAATTCGGCCGCGGGGCCTTCCTGACCGCCCATCAGCCCCATCGGCTCGCCTGCCAGCAGGACGTCTCCGGTTTCTCCGAAGACTTCAGATAGGCCCGCCACGACCAGAAGGTAGCCGCGGGCGGGTTCCACGATCATCACGTTGCCGTAATTCAGCAACGGGCCGCGGTAGCGGATGGTCGCGGGCCAGGGCGAGGCGACCAGCGCAGCGGGGGCGGTGCCAATGGTCAGGCCGGGGCGGCGGATGCCATCGGCGTCGGGCTCGTCGTGGCCGCGCAGGATCGCGCCCACGGCAGGCAGGGGCAGGCTGCCCTGCGCGGCCTCGAAATCGGCCATCGGCGCGCCGATGTCCTTTTCCATCGCCACGATCCCGTCCGCGAATCCATCCAGCGTGTCGGCCGAGGCCAGCAGCGCCGTCAGTTCCGCCGGGTCCTCGCCGAAGCGCGTCGGCATCGAGGACCGGTCGGTGACGGCCGAGGCCAGCAGCCGCCGCGCCTCCTGCACATGGCCGACGCCCTGCGCCAGCGTGTCGGCGGCCGCCTGCTCGATCCGGCGCACGGTGGCGATCTCGTCCAGGCCCGCCTTGAGGCGCTCGGCCTCGGCCTGCAGGGCAGGGGCGACGGCGGACAGGATCATGCCAGATTGCGCGGTGCTGGCCGCGCCTGCCGGGTGCAGCAGCATCAGCGTCTCGGGCGATTGCTGCATGGCGGTCATCACGCCGAGGACGCGGGACAACTGGTCGCGCTGGGCCTCGAACTCGGCCCGCACCTCGGCCTCGCGCAGAGCGGCGCGGCGCAGGCTATCGCGAAGAGCGGCCTGGCCCTGCTCATAGGCGCGGATCACCTCGGACAGCGCCATCACCTGGTCGTCGGCGGTCAGCGCCTCATCCAGGCGGGCAATCGCATCGCGCAGGGACCCGGCGGCGGCGGCGGCCTCGCGCGCGGTGGCCTCGGCCGGGGTTTCGTCGGCACCGATGGTGGCGGGGTCGCCCGCCGCGGTGGTGACGGCGCCGCGGCCGCCTTCGGACGCGACCGTCTGCGCCAGTCCCGCGCCGGCCGCCAGCAGCCCGGCCAGCACCAGCGCCGTTGTCCGCAGAAGGGCAGGGGCGCGGGTCATGGACGCAGGATCAGGCTCTGCCCGGTCATCTCGGCCGGCTTGCCCAAGCCCATCAGGTCCAGCACCGTCGGCGCGACATCGGCAAGCCGCCCGCCCGACCGCAGCAAAGCCCCCTGCGGCCCGCGGTAGACGATCACCGGCACCGGGTTCGTCGTATGCGCCGTATGCGGCCCGCCCGTCACAGGGTCCACCATCATCTCGCAGTTGCCGTGATCGGCGATGATGACCGCCGCCCCGCCCGCGCGGTCCAGCGCCTCGATCATCGCGCCGAGGCCCCGGTCCACCGCCTCGCAGGCGCGGATCGCGGCGGGCAGGCTGCCGGTATGGCCCACCATGTCGGGGTTGGCGAAGTTGACCACGATCAGGTCGTAACCCTCGCTGATCGCCTGCACCAGCCGCTCGGACACCTCTGCCGCCGCCATTTCCGGCGCGAGGTCATAGGTCGCGACCTTCGGGCTGGCAGGCATGTGGCGGTCCTCGCCCGGTTCGGGCGCTTCCTTTCCGCCGTTCAGGAAGAAGGTGACATGGGGGTATTTCTCGGTCTCGGCCAGCCGGAACTGGCGCAATCCGTGGGCCGCGACCCATGCGCCCAGCGTGTTGGCCACCTGCCGCTTCGGGTATGCGGCGCTCATGTAGGCGTCGTGGCGTACCGAGTAGTCCACCATCCCCAGCACACCGGTCCACAGCGGGCGGCCGGTCACGTCGAACTCGGCGAAATCGGGCTGGCCGATGGCGGCCATGATCTCGCGCGCACGGTCGGCGCGGAAGTTGAGGCAGAAGAAGCCGTCGCCGTCCCTTGCCCCCGCATAGCCGGGCAGGACGGTGGGCACGACGAACTCGTCGGTCTCGCCGCGGGCATAGGCGTCAGACACGGCGGTGGGTGCGTCGGCGGCATGCAGCCCCTGTCCGCGCACGATGGCGTCATAGGCGCGGGCCACCCGGTCCCAGCGGTTGTCGCGGTCCATGGCGTAGTAGCGTCCGGTGACGGTGCCGATGGTGACATGGTCGGGCAGGTTGCCCGCAAGCTCGGTGATGAAGCCCAGCGCCGATTGCGGCGGCACGTCGCGCCCGTCGGTGATCGCGTGCAGCACGACCGGCACGCCCTGGTCCGCGACCGCCCGGCAGGCCGCGACCACATGGGCGATATGGCCATGCACGCCGCCGTCCGAGACGACGCCCATCAGATGCGCGGTCCCGCCCGCGGCCTTCATCCGGTCCACGAAGCCGCGGATGCCCGGGTTCTCGAAGAAGCTGCCGTCCTCGATGGCAAGGTCGATCTGGCCCAGGTCCATCGCCACCACGCGCCCCGCGCCGATATTGGTGTGCCCGACCTCCGAGTTCCCCATCTGCCCGCGCGGCAGCCCCACGTCCGGGCCATAGGTGATCAGCGTCGAGTTCGGACATTCCCGCCGCAGCCGGTCCATGTTCGGCGTCGCCGCCTGATCGGGGGCGCTGAACTCGGGGCGATCCGCGATCCCCCAGCCATCGAGGATGCAGAGGACGACGGGACGGGCAGCGGACATCGGGGCCTCTTGCGGCTTGCACGGGGGTGGCGGGTTTCTACGGCCCCGCCCGGCAAGGGGCAAGGCGCGAGCCCGTGAAGCCCGCGCGCCCGGGCCGTGACCTTGCGCGGGCGATGGCGTAAGCCTTGGCGCCGAACGAGCCGAGTATGCCCATGCACCCCCTGTCCCCCGCCGTCGAACTGAAGCTGCTGGATCCGCGCCTGCGCGACTGGGGGCTGCCGAGTTACCAGACGCCGATGGCGGCGGCGCTGGACCTGCACGCCTGCCTTGACGCGCCGCTGATACTGCATCCGCAGGCCCCGGCGGAACTGGTGCCCTCGGGGATCGCGCTGCACATGGCCGATCCGCACCTGGCGGCGCTGATCCTGCCGCGGTCGGGGCTGGGGCACCGCAAGGGGCTGGTGATGGGCAATGCCGTGGGGCTGATCGACGCGGATTACACCGAGCAGGTCTTCATCAGCGCCTGGAACCGCAATCCTGCGGGCAGCGAGCCGATCCTCATCCAGCCGGGCGAGCGCATCGCGCAGATGCTGTTCGTTCCGGTCGTCCGCCCGAGGCTGGTCGAGGTGCCCGAGTTCTCGCAGGGAAGCGACCGCGCTGGCGGCTTCGGCTCGACGGGGATCTGAAACGATGTGGACGCTGCTGCTGATCCTTGCCGGCTTCGCCATCGCTTGGCGCTTCGGGGCCGGGGTGCTGGCCGCCGTGCTGGCCGCAGTCTGGCTGGCCGGGGTCGCCGGCCTCTGGCAACGCCATGCGGCGGGGCAGGCGCTCCTGCCCTCGGACCTGTGGGTTCCTGCCACGGGGCTTGCCGCGCTGGGCGCGGGCTATGCGGCGCTGATCGGCCGGCTCAGCGCCAGGGCGCGCGGCAGGGCCGGTCGGGGCGCGGGGATCGCGCTGCCCGGTCGCCGGGGACAGGCGCCGGCCGAGCCGCCTGGGAAACAGCCCAGTGGGCTGTTTTCAGGCGAGAAGGGGCCGGCAGGCCCGAGCGCGGCAGCGCCCCGGCCCGACGCTGTGGCCCCGGCGGCCCCTGCCGACCCGACCCAGCCCCTCAGCGATGCCGAACTCGACCGCTATGCCCGCCATATCGTCCTGCGCGAGCTTGGCGGGGTGGGACAGCGGCGGCTGCGGGCCTCGCGCGTGCTGGTGGCAGGGGCGGGCGCGCTCGGCTCGCCGGTGCTGATGTATCTCGCCGCGGCGGGGGTGGGGCGGATCACGGTCGCGGACGACGACAGCGTGGGGCTGTCGAACCTGCAGCGGCAGGTGATCTTCGCGAGTGCCGATGTTGGCCGCCCTAAGGTCGAGGCGGCGGCCGAGGCGCTGGCGCGGCTGAACCCCCATGTCGGCGTCACGCCGCTGGTCCGCCGGGTGACGGCAGAGGATGCCGATCTGGTCGCGGCCCATGACCTGGTGCTGGACGGCACTGACAGCTTCGCCTCGCGCCGGGCCATCAACGCGGCCTGCGTCGCGGCGGGGGTGCCGCTGGTCGCAGGCTCCATCGCCCAATGGGAAGGGCAGGTCACGCTCTACGACCCCGCCCGAGGCGCGCCCTGCCTGTCCTGCCTGTTCCCCGAGCCGCCCGCGCCTGGCTTGGCCCTGTCCTGCGCCGAGGCCGGGGTCGTCGGCGCCCTGCCGGGGGTGATCGGCAGCCTCATGGTGCTTGAGGCGATCAAGCACCTGAGCGGAATGGCCGACAGCGGCCAAGGCAGCAGCCTGCGCGGCCGGATGCTGATATTCGACGGGTTGTGGGGCGAGACGCGGACCATCGCCGTTCACCGACGGCCCGATTGCAGCATCTGCAGCGTAATCACGAATTTGTGATAGGTTGTGAGGGCGTTCAGTCCCGAGGTCCTGCTTTGGCTCCGCTCATGCGCCAGAGCTGGCCGCACGCGGAACAAGCGTGAGAACAAGACGCTTCTAACCCTGCTATGCGGAACAAAAACCGGGTCACGAAACGTTGGGCGATGACGCGGCCCGACGCCGATCGTTGATCAAGTGGGAGTAACCGGAAAATGACCTACCTCAAGCCCGCCCTGGCGCTTGCCGCGGCCATGTCGCTGTCGGCCTGCCAGCCCGCCCCGACCACCACCACCGTGTCCGTTCCCGGCGCCGAGCCGGTCGTGATCGTCGATGCTCCCGCAGTCGGCCCGGCCATCGACACCGTCAGTTCAGCGACCCAAGGGTCCAACTCGCTGGATGGAAGCTGGAACCTCGTCGCCTCGCAATGCGGCGATCCTGCCAGCCAGGGCCGCCTGACGATCGAGGGCTACCGTTTCAACTTCCCCACCGCCGAATGCATTGCCACCCGGTCCGAGGCGCAGGCGGCCTCGACCTCGGTCGCGCTGGGCTGCACCGGGGCGTCCAACCGCCAGCTGGAACTGTCGCTGCGCCCCGGCGTGATGCGGATGACGGAAGGCGAGACCACGCTGACCTATTACCGCTGCACTTGACGGTCCATCGCAGGCGCCCCGGCGGAACCGGGGCGCCTGCCTGCCGCCGTCACTCGCGGATCTCGTCGGGGTCCACGCCCCACAGCGCGGGTTTGGGCACCCAGCCCTTCTCGCCCCCGCCCGAGACGCGGCACCAGTCGGGATTGCATTCGTGCAGCCGCACGATGGCGCCCGCCTCGGCGCGGGCCAGCACGGTGGCATTCGTATCCGCGCGGCTGCGCAGCTCGGCCATGTCGGTGGTGACGATGGCCGTCCTGACTCCCGACAGCAGCGAGTAATGCACCCAGCCCCCGGCGCCGTCCTGGTCCTCGACCCGGCGCCAGTGGCCGAACTCGGCCACCACCCGCAGGGGCATCCCCGGATGGCGGAACACCCAGTCGATGCGGTGGGACAGCGACGGCCCGCGGCGGGCGTTCCCCTCGCCCCCCTTGAGGCTGACATAGCGGGGCACGGGCAGATTCGTGACCGGGCCCCGGTTCGGGTCGCGCGGCTGGTCCTGGTGCCGGCTGATCAGCGAGTCCGCCGAAACCTCGCCCGGATCGATCTGCAGCGCGGGCGGCTCGGCCCCGGCCGAGCCGTCGGCCGTCTGCGCATGGGCAGGCGCCAGCGCCGTCAGTGTCATGACCGCAACCAGGAACAGGCGGCGGCGCAAGGTGGCCGCGCACGCCTCCGCCACCGTTCGGGCCACGGATCGCTTCCTCATGTCGTCGTCCTTGCCGGCCGCGCGTGTGGCGGCGTTTCTGCCTGTCGGCCGCCATGGGCCTTGGGGCCTTGTGCCTGCCCCGCCTCTCGGTAAGTTTGCCAAACGTAACGCGGCATTGGAAGAGAGGTCATATGGCTGGCACCGCACCCCCGCGTGATCGGCTGAAGGTCACAGTGACCCGCCGTTTGCCGCAGCCCGTCGAATCGCGGCTGTCCGAACTGTTCGACGTCTCGCTGCGCGAGGTCGATGTCCGCATGACCCGCGACGAGCTGGTGCAGGCGATGAAGGACAGCGACGTGCTGGTCCCCACCGTCACCGACCAGATCGATGCCCGGCTTCTGGGGCAGGCGGGCGAGCGGCTGAAGCTGATCGCCAACTACGGCGCGGGCGTCGATCACATCGACGTGGAAAGCGCCCGTCAGCGCGGCATCCAGGTCTCGAACACCCCCGGCGTCGCGACCGAGGATACCGCCGACATGGCCATCGCCCTGATGCTGGCCGTGACCCGCCGCATCCCCGAAGGGCTGGCCGAGATGCAGGCCGGCCGCTGGGAAGGCTGGGCGCCCACCTCGCACCTGGGCGGCCGCATCGGCGGCAAGCGGCTGGGCATCCTGGGGATGGGCCGGATCGGGCAGGCGGTGGCGCGGCGGGCCAATGTCTTCGGCATGCAGGTCCATTACCACAACCGCCGCCGCCTGCGTCCCGAGGTCGAGGCGGAACTGGGCGCGACCTTCTGGGAAAGCCTCGACCAGTTGCTGGCGCGCGTGGACATCCTGTCGATCAACGCGCCGCACACGCCCTCGACCTTCCACCTGCTGAACGCGCGGCGGCTGAAGCTGATGAAGCCCTCGGCGGTGATCGTGAACACCTCGCGCGGCGAGGTCATCGACGAGAACGCTCTGACCCGGATGTTGCGCGCCGGAGAGCTTGCGGGCGCGGGCCTCGACGTCTTCGAACACGGGCACGAGATCAACCCGCGTCTGCGCGAGGCGCCCAACGTGGTGATGCTGCCGCACATGGGTTCCGCCACGGTCGAGGGGCGCAACGAGATGGGCGAGAAGGTCATCATCAACATCAAGACCTTCGCCGACGGCCACCGGCCGCCGGACCTGGTGCTGCCGTCGATGCTGTAGGACCCGGCCGGTCCCGAAAAGGCCGGCGCATTGCGGTCGGCGCAAGCCGCGCGGGGGGGCAATCCGCCGCGCGGCTTTCTGGAATCCGTAAGCCCGCGATTCCGTTACTCTGCCGGATGGCACGGGCAGATCGCCGGGGCTTCCAGCATCTTCTTGCCCCGCGCCAAGGAACAGCGCAGAAAAAAAGCGGCCAACCCCGCTGAACGACGGGGACAAACAGGGAGACTTGAATGACCCGCCTTTCCCCCCGCGCGATCCTGCTTGCATCCGCCCTCGCCGTCGCCCCGCTTGCGGTCTGGGCCGAGACGCCGGCTGACATGCTGGTGGTCGCCGCGACCATCGACGACATCATCAGCCTCGACCCCGCGCAGAGCTTCGAGTTCTCGGGCAATGACGTCACCCAGAACCTTTACAGCCGGCTGGTGGACTTCGACCCGCTGAACCTTGAGGCGGGCTTCCAGCCCAGCCTTGCCGAAAGCTGGCAGGTCAGCGAGGACGGCAGGACCATCACCCTGACGATGCGGGAAGGCGTGACCTTCCAGTCGGGCAACCCCGTCCGGGCCGAGGACGCCGCATGGTCGCTGCAGCGCGCGGTCAAGCTGGACAAGTCGCCGGCCTTCATCCTCAACCAGTTCGGTCTGACCGCCGACAACGTGGACGATATGGTGAAGGCCGAGGGCAACACAGTCTCCATCACCATGGACCAGCCTTATGCCCAGTCCTTCGTGCTGAACTGCCTGACCGCCAGCGTCGCGGGCGTGATCGACAAGGAAACGGTCATGCAGCATGTCGAGGGCGACGATCTCGGCAACACCTGGCTGTCCACGAACTCGGCCGGGTCGGGCGCATATTCGCTGGCCGCATGGCGCCCGAACGAGGTCGTGCAGCTTGTGGCCTTCGAGGATTACTTCGGCGGCGCGCCCAGGATGAAGCGGGTGATCGTCCGCAACGTGCAGGAATCCAGCGCGCAGCGCCTGCAGCTTGAGGCCGGCGACATCGACGTGGCCCGCAACCTGACGCCCAGCGACGTGCAGGGCGTGACCGGCAAGGACGGCATCGCCATCAGGGACGAGCCCCGCGGCCGGATCCTCTACATGGGGATGAGCCAGCGCGACCCGGTGGTCGCCCGCCCCGAACTGCAGCAGGCGATGCGCCACCTGATCGACTTCGAGGGGATGGGAAACAGCTTCCTCAAGGGCCAGTGGAAGATCCACCAGAACTTCATCCCGGAAGGCTACCTTGGGGCCACGGACGAAAATACGTGGACCTATGACATCGCGGCCGCAAAGAAGATCGTCGATGACGCGGGGCTGACCGGCGCCACCATCACGACCAAGGTCCGCGACCTGCGCGAATACCTGGACGTGGCGCAGACCATCCAGGCGTCCATGTTGCAGGCCGGGCTGACGCTGAACATCGAGCAGATGACCGGGGCGCAGGTGCTGGACGCCTATCGCGCCCGCGAGGTGCCGATCTTCATCGGCGAATGGGGCCCCGACTATTCCGACCCGCAGACCAACGCCGGCACCTTCGCCTGGAACCCCGATAACGAGGGCAAGGGCTCGACGCTCGCCTGGCGCAACAGCTATGCCGTGCCCGCCGCCATGCAGGAGATGGTCAAGGCCGCCACGCTGGAAGGCGACAGCGAGAAGCGCAGGCAGATGTATCTGGACATCCAGGCCGAATACCGGGCGACCGCGCCGATCCTGCCGCTGTTCCAGCGCGTCGAGCAGACCGCGATGCGCGACAGCGTCAAGGACTGGTCGGCCGGGGGCGCCGTGACCTCGGTCATGTATCACCAGGTCAGCAAGGGCGAATGAGCCGTTGACCCAGGCCACGCATAACGGGGGGCAGTCGTTGCCCCCTGCAACTCCGGCGCCCGGCCAGCGCAGGCTCGCGGCCTTCGGCCGGCGGGCGAGAACCCTGGGCGGCATCCTTCTGTCCCTTGCGCTGACCCTGTTGGGACTGCTGCTTGTGACCTTCATCATCGGCCGGGTCATGCCCATCGATCCGGTCCTGAAGGTCGTGGGCGAGCGCGCCACGCCCGAGCAATACGAGGCCGCGCGGCAGGCCATGGGGCTGGACCAGCCGCTGGTCGTGCAGTTCGTGACCTATATCGGCGACGTGCTGCGAGGCGACTTCGGCCGCTCGATCTCGACCGGGCATCCGGTGGCGCAGGACCTGCGGCGAGTGTTCCCCGCCACGCTGGAACTCGCCGCGCTGGGCACGTTGATCGGCGTGCTGGTCGGCGTGCCGCTGGGCGTCGTGGCGGCGGCGCGGCGCGGCGGCTGGGTGGACCAGATCGCCCGCGTGCTGGCGCTGGTTGGCTATTCGATGCCGATCTTCTGGCTGGGGCTGATGGGCTTGCTGGTCTTCTACGGCATCCTCGGCTGGGTCGGGGGGCCGGGGCGGCAGGGCATCATCTATGACGGCATGGTCCCCGAGGTGACGCGGCTCCTGCTGGTCGACGCGGCGCTTGCGGGCGACTGGGGCGCCTTCCGCGACGCCTTCAGCCACATCATCCTTCCGGCCAGCCTGCTTGGCTATTTCAGCCTCGCCTATATCAGTCGGATGACGCGCAGCTTCATGCTGGAACAGTTGTCGGCCGAATACATCACCACCGCGCGGGTCAAGGGCCTGTCGGAACGCCGGGTCATCTGGGGCCACGCCTTCCGCAACATCGCCGTGCCGTTGGTGACAGTGATCGCGCTCTCATTCGGGTCGCTGCTGGAAGGGTCGGTGCTGACCGAGATCATCTTCAGCTGGCCCGGCATCGGCAGCTACATCACCAAGGCCCTGCTGGCGGGCGACATGAACGCGGTCCTTGGCGGCACCATCGTCGTCGGCGTCTGCTTCATCGGGCTGAACGTTCTGTCCGACCTCTTGTATCGCTTCCTTGATCCGAGGGCGGCATGAGCGATCTTTCCACCCGCGACTGGCTGCTGTCCGACGCGCCTTCGACACGCCGGCAGGCGCGTCTGGGGGCGTTCTACCAGGGATGGCTGACCTTCCGCGCCAACCGGCTGGCGATGCTGGGGCTGGTCATCCTGATCGCGCTGGTGCTGATGGCGATCTTCGCGCCGTGGCTCTCGCCCTACGATCCGGTGGCGCAGAACCTCGCCGACCGGCTTCAGCCGCCCTCGGCCGTGCACTGGCTGGGCACGGATGCGCTGGGGCGAGACATCCTTTCCCGGATCATCTGGGGCAGCCGGGTCACGCTGTTCATCGTGGGGACGGTGGCGCTGATCTCGCCCATCCTCGGGCTGCTGATCGGGACGGTCGCAGGCTTTGCCGGGGGCTGGGTCGATCAGGTGCTGATGCGGATCACCGACATCTTCCTGGCCTTTCCCAAGCTGATCCTCGCGCTGGCGCTGGTCGCGGCGCTGGGGCCGGGCATCGTCAACGCGGTGCTGGCGCTGGCGATCACCGGCTGGCCTCCTTACGCGCGGCTTGCGCGGGCCGAGACGCTGGCCGTGCGCAATGCCGACTATATCGCCGCGGCGCGGCTGCAGGGCGCGGGACCGGGGCGGCTGCTGATCGGGCACATCTGGCCGATGTGCGTCAGTTCGCTGATCGTGCGGGTGGCGCTGGACATGGCAGGGATCATCCTTTCCGCCGCGGGCTTGGGCTTCCTCGGCTTGGGCGCGCAGCCGCCGCTGCCGGAATGGGGGGCGATGATCTCGGACGGGCGGACCTATATCCTCGACCACTGGTGGGTCGCGGCGATGCCGGGGCTGGCGATCTTCATCGT
>NZ_JAUNPC010000200.1 GCF_030536915.1 Paracoccus sp. (in: a-proteobacteria) | reverse complement strand
CGCTGTTCAGTCCCGGCGCGGGTGTCAGGAAGGGCGGCAGGTTGAAGTTCAGCGCCGGGTCCACCATCAGCGCGATCCGGCGCTGCGCGATCGATCCGATCTCGGCCACAGCGAGCGCGATCTGGTCGGCGGCGAAGGCCACCGGCTCGGCATGGAAGTTCCCGCCCGAGACGATGCTGCCGTCCGACAGGACCAGCGGGTTGTCGGTGACGGCGTTCGCCTCGACGAGCAGGGTGCGGGCGGCAAAGCGCAGCACGTCCAGCGCAGCCCCCGTCACCTGTGGTTGGCAGCGGATGCAGTAAGGGTCCTGCACGCGGCTGTCGCCCTCGCGGTGGCTTTCGCGGATGGCGCTGCCCTCCAGCAGGGCGCGGATGGCGGCGGCGACCTCGATCTGGCCTTGGTGGCCGCGCAGAGTGTGGATCTCGGCCCGCGTCGGCGCGGTCGAGCCCATGATGGCGTCGGTGGACATCGCGGCCGTCACGACCGCCGCGCGGGCGCAGGCCATCGCGCGGAACAGCCCGATCAGCCCCAGCGCGGTCGAGAACTGGGTGCCGTTGATCAGCGCGAGCCCTTCCTTGGCGCCCAGTGTCACGGGGGCCAGCCCCGCCCGCGCCAGCGCCTCGGCGCCGGGCAGGCGCTCATCGCCGACGAAGGCGTCGCCATGGCCGATCATCACGGCGGCCATGTGCGCCAAGGGCGCCAGGTCGCCCGAGGCGCCGACGCTGCCCTGCTCGGGGATCACCGGGGTCACGCCGCGCGCCAGCATCGCCTCGATCAGTTCGACGATGACGGGCCGGACGCCCGAAGCGCCGCGTCCCAGCGACAGAAGCTTCAACGCCATCATCAGCCGCACCGCCGCTCGGTCCAGCGGGTCGCCCACGCCGCAGCAATGCGACAGGATCAGGTTGCGCTGCAGCGTCGCGGTGTCCTCGGGCGCGATGCGGACCGAGGCGAGCTTGCCGAAGCCGGTGTTGACGCCATAGACCGCCGCGCCCCCTGCAGCAGCCGCCTCGATACGGGCGGCCGAAGCTTCGATGGCGGGCCGCGCGGCGGCGTCCAGACGCACCGCCAGCCCCTCGCGCCAGATGGTTTCCAATTGCGCCAGCGTGGCGGCGCCGGGGGTCAGGGTCAGCATGGTTTGCCCTCGAAATAGCGGCGGTGAAGCGGGTTGAAGCCGATCCGGTAGGTCAGTTCGGCCGGATGGGCGACGTTCCAGACGGCAAGGTCGGCGCGCAGGCCGGGCTCAAGCCGCCCGCGGTCGGCAAGCCCCAGCGCGCGGGCGGCGTTGGCGGTGACGCCGCGCAAGGCTTCCTCGGGCGTCAGGCGGAACAGCGTCGCGCCCATGTTCATCGCCAGCAGCAGCGAGGTCAGCGGCGAGGTGCCGGGATTGCAGTCGGTCGCCAGGGCAAGGGTGGTGCCCGCCTGGCGGAAGGCGGCCATCGGCGGCATCTGCGTCTCGCGCAGCGCATAGAAGGCGCCGGGCAGCAGGGTCGCCACGGTTCCGGCCCGCGCCAGGGCGGCGGCGTCCTCGGCATCGGCATATTCGACGTGATCGGCGGACAGCCCGCCCCGCCCCGCCACCAGCCTGCTGCCGCCCAGATGCGACAGCTGCTCGGCATGCAGCTTGACCGGCAGGCCCAGTTCGGCGGCCACGTCGAACAGCCGCGCCATCTGCGCGACGGAAAAGGCGATGCCCTCGCAGAAGCCGTCCACGGCATCGACCAGCCCCTCGGCATGGGCCTGCCGCAGGCCGGGAATGGCGACCTCGTCCAGGTAGGCGTCGGGACGGTCCTTGTATTCGGGCGGCACGGCATGGGCGGCGAGCCAGCTTGTGACGATCCGCACGGGGCGCTCGGCCGCAAGGCGGCGGGCGGCGCGCAGCATCTTCATTTCGTCCGCGATGGTCAGCCCGTAGCCCGACTTGACCTCGACGGTGGCCGCGACCTCGGCCAGCAGCGAGTACAGGCGCGGCAGCGCCGATTCGACCAGCTCATCCTCGTACGCGGCGCGGGCTGCCGTGACGGTGGACAGGATGACGA
>NZ_JAUNPC010000199.1 GCF_030536915.1 Paracoccus sp. (in: a-proteobacteria) | reverse complement strand
TCGGCATCAACCTGCTGCTGCTGGCAATGCCGGGCCTGAGCTATTTCCAGATCGGGCCGCTGGGTTTCGCGCTGGCCTTTGCCTTCGGGTTCTGGGGGTGGCTGGTCGACCGCCTGACCGCGCCGAAGCCGACGCCCGGCGCCGCGGCCCCCGTCAGGCCGGACCCGAATGACCGTGGCGCGGTAGCGCGGTTGCTGGGCCATGTCGCGGGGCTGGCGGCCATCGTCTTTGCGCTGAACTTCGCCACGGGGATGGATTTCCAGCGCGCGCTGCTGGTCGGCGTGCCGGTCTATAGCCTGATCTGGGCGGCGCGGCTGGGGCGGGGGCTTCCCGGCGGGCGCTCGGGCTCGATCTGCCGGGCGACGGGCGAGACGTTGCGGCGGTTCCCGCTGGCGGCAGGAGAGCTTGGAGTCTTCGCCTCGGCAGGCCTGCTGGCCGTCCTGATGCTGGAACTGGTCCCCGTGGACCAGGTGCAGGCGCTGATCGCGGAATGGCAGCTTGCGCCCTGGCAGATGATCGTCATGCTGAACCTGACGCTGTTCGGGCTGGGTGCCGTCGGGATCAACCCGATCATCACCGCCTCGGTCCTGGGCAGCCTTGTCACGCGGCTGGAGATGCCGGGGCTGTCGCAGTTGGCGGCGGGGATCGGGATGGCGGGGGCATGGTCCTGCGTGATGGGCTTCACGCCCTTCATCACCACGGTCGCCTATGCCGGCGCGCTGATCGGCCGGCCCGCAGGACGGGTCGGAATGGTCTGGAACGGACCTTACTGCCTGTCGGCGCTGCTTCTGTGGACGGCGGCGCTGGCGGCCGCGGTCGCCGCCGGTATCATCTGAGACGAAACGCCCCCGCGCGTCGTGTGACGCATGATGGCGAAGACCTGTGGCACCCCGGCGACGAGGTCCATCGCCCCGCCCACCGCAGGCGGGAAGCTTTCGTCCAAGTCATGGGACGTGCCCCACAGAAGCCGGGCATGTAGTCGGTAGGCAGCGGCCAGGCACCGAAGGTCAGCAGGGTTGCCAGCAGGATGCCGCCGCCGGCGCGGCGCAGACTCTCCAGCACGGCGATCAGCAGCAGCGCGACCGCGATGTTCGCAGCCATCGGGACGGCGCATCCCCACTCTTCCTGGATGATCTGCAGGCCGTTGGCGCCGAGATGGATGGCCGAGAAGGCGATCGCGGCCAGGAGCCGGGCGAACTACGGCGCCGAGGTCTTCCATTTCGCGCCCGACGGCATGGTCAGGAAGGTAATCGAAAGGAAGATGCCGATAAGGTAGTAAGATATGAGTTACCCGCCGGCTGGAACCCGAACAGCCCCAGCAGGAACACCTGATTGATCGCCTTCAGCACATCCAGGGCGCCAAAGACATAGACCACGATTAGCGCCGCGGGGCCGAGCCGGCAAAGGCAGGTCCGAGGTGTGATGCAAGCGCTGCATGTCCGTGGTCACCCGTGTCATGGGTGGCGGCATTTCCGCTTCGGGAAGTGATCCCTGTGTCATCCGGTCCAATCCTGAAAATTGTCGGCCGACGCTTATGCGCCGGCCCCGACGAGCAGAGGACTGCCTCAGTTCTGCCCTGTGCCGAGGCGGGCCTTTGCCTAGGTCCACTTCGCCGCGAATTCTTCGGCGGGCAGGCCACGGTTGGCGGGAGGAACTCCTTCCACGCGGCCGTCAGGGCTTTCTGTCGGGCAGGGCGCTCTTGGTTACAAGCTTCGGCCTCGTCGATGTAGATGCCCTTTTCCTGCAGGTAGCGAACGGCACCCTCGTGGAGGGGAACGTCCATCGGCGGCAGACCCGAGGTTTTCAGATCCCGGCGATACATCATCGCGCTTGCGTCCTTGTAGATCGGGCTGGTTTCGTCCAGCGCCTTGATGAAGCATAAACCTTGTCAGCCGACTTGTCCGCGATGGTTGCGATGATCGGATAGCGGTCGGCGGCCCTCGGAACCGTCTCGCCCGGCACGAGCCCGGCGGCGATGTCTTCCTCGAACGGGCCATGATGGGCAGGACCTCCAGCAGCTTGTCCCAGCCTTTCTTTTCATCTGGGTCCAGTG
>NZ_JAUNPC010000012.1 GCF_030536915.1 Paracoccus sp. (in: a-proteobacteria) | reverse complement strand
CCGAAACCGGCATGGCGGGGCAGCCGAAGAACGTCATCATGCTGACCTCGGACGCTTACGGGGTGATGCCGCCGATCGCGCGGCTGACGCCGCAGCAGGCGATGTATCACTTCCTGTCGGGCTTCACGTCCAAGACTCCCGGGACCGAGGACGGGGTTGTGGAACCGCAGCCGACATTCTCGACCTGCTTCGGTGCGCCCTTCATGCCGCGCCGGCCCGAGGAATACGGGCGTCTGCTGGAAGAACGGATCGAGAAGTCGGGCGCTGTCTGCTGGCTGGTCAACACCGGCTGGACCGGCGGTCCGTTCGGCACCGGCTCGCGGATGCCGATCAAGGCGACCCGCGCGCTGCTGACCGCTGCGCTGGACGGATCGCTGAACAGCGTAGAGTTCCGCCGCGACCCGAACTTCGGCTTCGAGGTCCCGGTTTCGGTGCCGGGCGTCGAGGACAAGCTGCTGGACCCGCGCCAGACTTGGGCGGATGGTGCGGCTTACGACGCGCAGGCCGAGAAGCTGAAGGGGATGTTCCGCGAGAACTTCCAAAAATACGAGAACAAGGTCGATCAGGACGTCCGCGACGCGGCGATCTGATTTCGCTTCCAAGCTGATGAAAGGGCGGTTCCGAATGGAGCCGCCCTCTTCTTTTGCGTCATCGCCGGACCGGGGCACTGCCCCATCGCCGGATACGACGATCCCGGGATATTTTCACGAAGAAGAACACACAGGCGGAGCCCTGCCTTGCCGCGGAGGGACCGGCTGGCCTGCAAGGACTCGAAGAAAGTCGTCCACCTGTGCTGCTGCGCTAGTTCCCGCTGGCGCAGCTACCTGCGGGAAATCACCGCTTGCGGATGCGGCGCAGCTTGCGGGCGCGGGCCTCGCCGGCTTTGGCGTTCTGGGTGTCGCGGCGGCGGGGGGGCTTGCCGCGGCGGCCCTGCGGGCCCTTGGCGATGCTGCGGCCCTCGACCTCGACCAGTTCCAGCGTCAGTCCGCCGGTGGTCGGGACCGCCTCGGCCAGGCGCACCGTCACGCGCTGGCCGATGCCGATCACCATGCCGCTGTCGGACCCGACCAGCGTCTGGGCATCGCGGTCGAAGTGGAAATACTCGCGCCCGATCTCGCGGATGGGTAGAAGGCCGTCGGCCCCCGTCTCGTCCAGCTTGACAAAGGCGCCGAAGCGCTGGACGCCGCTGATGCGGCCGGTGAACTCGGAGCCTACGCGGTCGGCGAGGTAGGCGGCGAGGTAGCGGTCGGTCGTGTCGCGTTCTGCCGCCATGCTGCGGCGTTCGGTGTCCGAGATGTGCTGGGCGGTGTCCTCCAGCGTCTCGATGTCCTGCGCGGAGAGGCCATCCTTGCCCCAACCGTGGCCTGAGATCAGCGCGCGATGCACGATCAGGTCCGAATAGCGGCGGATGGGCGAGGTGAAATGGGCATAGTTCTTCAGCGCCAGCCCGAAGTGCCCAAGGTTTTCTGCGTTGTAATAGGCCTGCGTCATCGACCGCAGGGTACTGACGTTGATGAGTTCGTCGAAGTCGGTCCCCTGCGCCTGCGCCAGCAGGCGGTTCAACTGGCTCGTCTGCAGGACCTGCCCCTTGGCCAGCGCGAAGCCCGAGGCCTCGGCCACATCGCGCAGCGCGTTCAGCTTCTCGGGGCTGGGCTCCTCGTGGACGCGGAACAGCAGCGGGCGGCGCAGGCGGGTCAGTTCCTCGGCGGCGGCGACGTTCGCCAGCACCATGAACTCCTCGATCAGCCGGTGGGCGTCGAAGCGGTCGCGGAAGGCCACGGATTTCACCCGGCCGTCCGGGGTCAGCTCGATCCGGCGCTCGGGCAGGTCGAGGTCCAAGGGCTGGCGGCGGGCGCGGGCGGCCTTGAGCAGGTCGTAGGCCGCGAAGAGGGGCCGGATCACACTGTTCATCAGGGGCGCGGCCTGCTCGTCGGGATTGCCGTCCGCCGCCGCCTGCGCCTGTTCGTAGGACAGCGAGGCGAGGCTGTTCATCATCCCGCGGTGGAAGTCGTGTCCGATCTTGTTGCCCTGCGAATCGATCCGCATCCGCACGGCGATCACGGGGCGGTCCAACCCTTCGTGCAGCGAACACAGATCGCCCGACAGAACGTCGGGCAGCATCGGCACCACGCGGTCGGGGAAATAGGTGGAATTGCCCCGGTGCCGCGCTTCTTTATCAAGCGCGGACTGCGGGCGGACGTAATGCGCCACGTCGGCGATGGCGACCCAGAGGATCATGCCGCCTTCGTTCCTCGGGTCGTCGTCGGGCATCGCCGCCACGGCGTCGTCGTGGTCGCGGGCGTCCTCGGGGTCGATCGTGACCAAGGGCAGGTTCCGCAGATCTTCCCGCTCCTTCATGGTGGCAGGCTTTTGCGCGTCGGCCTCGGCCATCACGGCGTCGGGGAAGTCGTCGGGGATGCCGTGCTGGTGGATGGCGATCAGGCTGACCGCGCGGGGGGCCGAAGGGTCGCCCAGCCGCTCGATGATCCGCGCCTGCGGCAGGCCGATACGATTGCGGGAACTGATCTGCTCGGCCTCGACCAGTTCGCCGTCCTGCGCCTCTTGGGTGGCGTCAAGGGGGACGCGCCATTGGCGGTCCACGCCCTTGTCGATGGGGACGATCCGGCCGCCCTCGGTTTCCTTGCGGAAGATTCCGACGACGCGGTGGGGCGCCGTGCCGATCCGGCGCATCAGGCGGGCCTGATACTGGTGATCCTCGCCCTCGACCTCGGCCAGGCGGACCAGCACGCGCTCGCCCGCACCAACGGCAGGGTCGGCCTTGCGCGGGGCGTAGAGGATGCGCGGCATGGGGGCGGTGCCCTGCCATTCCAGCGGTCGCGCGAAGATGTCGCCATCCGCGTCGGGCGGCAGGATTTCCACCACGCTGACGGGGGGCAGCTTCTCGTGGTCGCGGTAATGGCGGCGGCGGCGTTCCAGCAGGCCCTCGTCCTCAAGCTCGCGCAGGATGCGCTTCAGCTCGATGCGGTCGCTGCCCTTGATGCCGAAGGCCTTGGCGATGTCGCGCTTGGCGGTGGCGTCGGGATTGTCGGCGATCCAGTCGAGGATCTGCTGGCGGGAAGGGATCTGGACCATGGTGTCACGCTATCACGCCGCTCGCGGCAGGGTTAGAGGGGAAAGCGCGCGCTTGCCTTTCGGTTTCAAGCCGTGGAAATCGGGGCCATGAATGCCGTGATCTCGCCGGGCTTCCGGCAGTTGTCCGACCGTGCCGTGATCGTGGCCTGCGACGCGGGCTACCTGCCCTATGCCTCGGTCGTTGCAAGCCAGCTTGCCGTGCCGAGGCGGGATTTCGACGTGCTGATCGGCTCGCCCGAGCCGCTGGACCTGCCGCCCGCGCTGGCGGATGCGGGCGCGGGTCATGTCGCGGCGCGGGATGCGGCGCTGGAGGCGGCGTTGCCGCTGGATGGGCGGCGCTCGGTCGCCACCTACATGGACGTCTTCCTTGCGGGCGCGCTGCGGGGGACGTGGCGGCGCATCCTCGTGCTGGACGCAGACATCCTGTTCGAGCGCGGCGATCCGGGGCGGCTGATGGCCGCTGACATGCGGGGCCGCGCCGTGGCGGCGGTGCGCGACAACCGGCAATGGCGCCAGCCCGGCAAGCGGGTGCCGGATTTCAAAAGGCTCGGCTGGCCCGCCGCACCCTATTTCAACGCGGGCGTGGTGATGGTGGACACCGAGGCCTGGACCGGACAGGACCTGCCCGCCCGCTGCGCCGCCTTTGCCCGCACGCATCTGGCGGGCCTAGGCCGCGATCAGGCGCTGCTGAACGGCGTGCTGCGCGGCGACTGGGCCGAAATGAGCCCGCTCTGGAACTGGCAGTTCACCTGGGCCTCGGCGCATCTTTCCGCCATGGCCGACCCCTGCCTTGTCCATTTCATCGGGCCGGAGAAGCCGTGGCTGAAACGGTCGGAAGGCATCGTGCCGATGCGCTGGCGCGCGCCCTATGCCGTCCTGCAGGGTGCCGAGGCGGGGCTGGACCGCCGCCACTGGCCCGACCGCCGCCGCCTGGGCCGCGCGCTTCTGCGGCAATGGCGGGCGGCGGGGCCGATGCTGGATTACCTGAACCGCTTTCCCGACGAATACGCGCTGCTCGACCCGCGCTAGGCGGCCGCACCCCGCAACGCCCGAACCCGCGCGGCAAGGTCGGCCAGATCGTCGTCGGGGATGCCCAGTTCGGCCAGATGCGCGACGGTGTTGTAAAGGTAATCCGCATTCGGTCCCCGCCCGCCGCAGGCGAGCGCGATGATCGCCGCCTGCTCGTCAAGGCTGAGGCCGCCGGCATACTGCCCATGGCCGGGCCGCATGACATAGGTCAGCCCCCGGACCCGGCGGCCATCGGCCAGCGCAAGCGGCAGCAGCGTCTCGCGGTAGGCCTGCGTCACCAGTTCGCGGGCGCGGATGGCGGCGATCACCTCGGGCCACAGCGCGTTCTCGACCCGCAGGGCAAGGCCGGTGCAGTCCTGACCCGGATGCGGTTCCAGCCCCAGGACAAGGCCGGGGCAGGCCTCGGTCCCCCGGTAGGTGACGGACCGCAGGCAGAAGCTGCGCCGCCAGCCGTCGGCTTGGGCGATGACCGATTCCGCCACCGGGAACTCGGGCGCCCACATCAATGAGCCGTAGCCGAACACCCAGAAGCCGTCATCCATCGCTTGCCCTTTCCCTCGCCTGCAGGTTAGGCGAGAGACGCATGATTTCAAGAGAGGCGCCGTGCGGACTCTGGTGATCCTGATGCTGCTGATCGGCGGGACCGTGGCCGGCGCCTGGCTGGGGGGCGAGACCTGGCTTGCGCGCAAGGCGCAGGCCATGATCGCCGAGGACCCCCGGATCGAGGCCGCCTCGGTCACGCCCCTGCGCGAGATCGACCGGATCGGCCTTGGCCTGACCGGGGTCGAGATCGCCACGCCCGCCGGCGAGGCCGTTCTGCCGGCCGTCGAGCTTTGGGCCGCGCCGACCTCGCCCACCCAGTTCCACGCGGCCCTGCCCTCTACCATGACCCTGCCCGTGATGGGCCGCCCGCTGGCGGTGACGGCGGCGGAGGCGGTGCTGTCCATGCGCGTCTCGCCGGGCAGCGACATGGCGATCAGCCGGGTGGCAGCCGCCAGCGGACCCGTGGCGATAGAGGGCCACCCCTTGCTGGAGGGCCTGGACGCGCAGGCGCAGCTGGTGGCGATGGGGGCCACCGCGCCCCGCACGGCCCGCGCGGCCTACGAGCTTGGCGGCCGACTGCGCGACCTGACGGGCATGGGCCTGCTGCCCCGTCCGCCCGCGCTGGCCGACCGCGCCATTTCCGTCGAGGGCGCCGCGCGGGTCTTCCTGACCGCGCCCTTCCGACAGGCGGCGGATGCGCCGCTGCCGGAACTGGTGGGCGTGTCGTCGGACGGCGTGACGCTGACCCTGGGCGACCAGTCGCTGCGCCTTGCGGGCACGGTCCGGGCGGGCGATGACGGCCGGGCCGAGGGCGCGGCCTTCGTCTACACCACCGACGCCCGCGCCTGGCTGCAACTCGCCGCCGATCTGGGCGCCATCCCGGCCGTTACCGTGGCGCTGGCCGATACCGCGCTGCAGCAGGCGGCCGAAATGCCCGTCGAGCTGCCCGCGGGCGTCCCCGCCCCGGCCGAGCCCGCAAAGGGCGAGCTGCGCGTGCCGCTGATCTTCCGCGACGGCAAGGCCTTCCTCGGCCCCCTGCCCCTGGGCGAGGCGCCGCTGTTCCCGGCCTAGGCGCGGTCCTTGACCGCCGCCCGGCCGAAGTCGGGGGCGGCGGTGTCCTGCCCTGCCTCGATGATGCCGCGCCGGATCGCGCGGGTGCCGGTGAAGTATTTGTGCAGATGCTCGCCATCACCCATGCGGATGGCGCGCTGCAGGACGAACAGCTCCTCGGCGAAGCGGCCGAGGATGTCGAGGGTCGCGTCCTTGTTGTGCAGGAACACGTCGCGCCACATCGTCGGGTCCGAGGCGGCGATGCGGGTGAAGTCGCGGAAGCCCGCGGCGGAATAGCGGATCACCTCGGATTCGGTGACGCGGCGCAGGTGGTCGGCGACGCCGACCACCGTATAGGCGATCAGGTGCGGCACATGGCTGGTCACGGCCAGCACGAGATCGTGGTGCGGGGCCTCCATCGTCTCGACATTGGCGCCCATTGCCCGGACCAGCGCCGAGAGTTTCCCGACCGCGGCCGGATCGCTGTCAGGCAGTGGCGTCAGCAGCCACCAGCGGTTCTGGAACAGCGTGGCGAAGCCCGAGCGGGGGCCGGAATGTTCCGTCCCGGCAAGCGGGTGGCTGGGGATGAAATGGATGCCTTGGGGGACATGGGGACCGACCGCGTCGATGACCGACTGCTTGACCGAGCCCACGTCCGTCAGGATCGCGCCGGGCGCCAGGTGCGGTGCGATCTCGGCGGCGACCTCGCCCATTGCGCCGACCGGGACGGCCAGCACGATCAGGTCCGCGCCCTTGACGGCCTCGGCGGCAGTCTCGGCCACCTCGTCCACCAGCCCGATCTCGCGCGCCGTGTCGCGCGTCTCGGGTGAGCGGGCATAGCCCACGACGCGGGCGGCAAGCCCGCCCTCGCGCATGGCCAGCGACATGGAGCCCGCGATCAGGCCGAGGCCGATCAGGGCGACACGCTGGAAGATCGGCCCGCTGCTCATCGCGCGGCCATGAACCGGCCGACGACCTGCGCCACGCGGCGGCAGGCGGCCTCGTCCCCGATGGTGATCCGCAGGCATTGCGGCAACCCGTAGCCGCCGACGCGGCGGACGATGATGCCGTCCTCGCGCAGCGCGGCATCGCAGGCGGTGGCGGTCGCCTCGTCGGCGAAGCGGGCGAGGATGAAGTTCGCGTGCGAGGGGTCCGAGGGAACCCCGTTCCGGGCGAGCGCCGCGGAAAGCCAGTCGCGCATCCGGGCGTTCTCGGCCCGCGCGTGGTCCACGTGGGATCGGTCGCGGACAGCGGCCTCGGCCCCCTCCAGCGCGACGTTCGACAGGTTGAAGGGACCGCGGATGCGGTTCAGCACGTCGATGATCTGACGCGGGCCATAGCCCCAGCCAACCCGCAAGCCACCGAGGCCGTAGATCTTCGAGAAGGTCCGCGTCATCACGACGTTGGGCAGGCGCGTCGCCAGTTCCGCCCCGCCGTCGAAGTCGGCGCTGACGTATTCAGCATAGGCCGCGTCGATCACAAGGATCGCCTGCGGCACAGCTTGGGCCAGCCGCTCAAGCTCTGCCGTCTCGATCATCGTGCCGGTCGGGTTGTTGGGGTTGGCGACGAAGACCAGCCGCGTCTGGGGCGTCGCCGCCGAGATCAGGGCGTCGATGTCGGTCGTCCGCTCGCGTTCCGGGGCCTCGACCGGGGTGGCCCCGGCCGCCAGCGCGCTGATCCGGTACATGGAAAAACCGTGTTCGGTGAACAGCACCTCGGTCCCCGGTCCGGCGTAGGACTGGCAGAGGAAATGGATGATCTCGTCCGAGCCCACGCCGCAGATGATCCGGTCGGGGTCGAGGCCGTGGACCTCGCCGATCGCCGCCCGCAGATGCGCATGGTCGGTCGGGGGGTAGCGGTGCATCGCCTGCGCCGCATGGGCCACCGCCTCGCGGGCACTCGCCGAGGGGCCGAAGGGGTTTTCGTTGGAACTGAGTTTCAGCACGTCGCTGCGGCCCGACAGCGTGGCGCTGCCGGCCTCGTACAGCGCGATCTCCATGATGCCGGGTTGGGGCGTGACCTGAAGGGGGGGCGTCTGGGTCATGGAAAGGCTCTCGGCTGTGCTGCCGGCGTCTTAGGCAAGCGGGCGCGCGATGGAAAGGGGCTGGGGACCGCGCGGCCCCTGTTGACCCTGCCCGCGCCCCCGCCGACAAGGCGGTCATGCGCCTGTCCGACTTTGACTTCGACCTGCCCGAGCGGCTGATCGCCACCCGTCCCGCCCGCCCGCGCAGTTCCGCGCGGCTGCTGGTGGCACGGGGGGACGCCATCACCGATGCCCGCGTCAGCGACCTGCCCGCGTTCCTGCGGCCCGGCGACCTGCTGGTCCTGAACGACACCCGCGTGATCCCCGCCCGCCTGACCGGCACCCGCATCCGCGATTCTGCGCAAGGCCCCGCCACCGCGCGGATCGAGGTCACGCTGCTGGAACCCGCCCCCGGCGGCCGGTGGCAGGCGCTGGCGAAACCCCTGCGCAAGCTGCGGCAGGGCGAGACCATCCGCTTCGGCGAGGCGCTGTCTGCCCGCGTCGAGGCAATCGCCGAGGCCGGGCTGACGCTGTCCTTCGATGCCGAGGGGGAAGCCTTCGACGCCGCCCTGGCGCAGGTCGGCGCGATGCCCCTGCCCCCCTATATCGCCGCGCTGCGGGCACCGGACGAACAGGACCGTACCGACTACCAGACCGTCTGGGCGGAACGCCCCGGCGCCGTCGCCGCCCCGACCGCGAGCCTGCATTTCGACGAACCCCTGCTGGCGGCGCTGGACAGGATAGGCGTCCAGCGGGTCCATGTCACGCTGCATGTCGGCGCGGGCACCTTCCTGCCGGTCAAGACCGACGACGTGAGCCAGCACAAGATGCACGCCGAGCGCGGTATCGTGACGGAGGAAGCCGCCGCCTCGATCAACGCGGCCAGGGCGGAAGGCCGGCGCGTGATTCCCGTCGGCACCACCGCCCTGCGGCTGATCGAATCGGCGGCGGATGAAGCCGGCCGCGTCCGCCCCTTCGACGGGCAGACCGACATCTTCATCCGCCCCGGCTACCGCTTCCGCGTCACCGATGGGTTGATGACGAACTTCCACCTGCCGAAATCGACGCTGATGATGCTGGTCTCGGCGCTGATGGGAACGGACCGCATCCGCGCCATCTATGCCCATGCCGTTCAGGAAAACTACAGGTTCTTCAGCTACGGCGACGCCTCGCTTCTGCTTCCCGGTGAATCATGCTGACCGTCCTGCGCTCGACCTGGCCCCTGCTGCTGGGCATCCTGATGCTGATGGTCGGCAACGGGATGCAGGGCACGCTGCTGGGCATCCGCGGGCAGATCGAGGGCATCCCGACCACCCAGATGTCCGTCGTCATGGCCGGCTATTTCGGCGGCTTCGTGCTGGGCAGCCGGATCGTGCCGGGGATGATCCAGCGCGTGGGCCATGTGCGGGTCTTCGCGGCGCTCGCCTCGCTGATCTCGGCGGTGCTGATCGTCTATGCCGCCATCCCGCACTGGATCGCCTGGGCGCTTCTGCGGCTGCTGATCGGCTTCTGCTTCTGCGGGGTCTACATCACCGCCGAAAGCTGGGTGAACGCCAGCGCCGCGAACGAGACCCGGGGGCAGGCCATGTCCACCTATTTCATCGTCCAGATGCTGGGCCTCGTCAGCGGGCAGGTGCTGATGAACGTGGGCGATCCGGGCGGCTGGATGCTGTTCGTGATCCCCTCGGTGCTGGTGTCGGTGGCATTCACCCCGATCCTGCTGGCGCAGGTCCCCGCGCCGCGGTTCGAGACCATCAAGCCGATGAGCATGCGGCAGCTTTACCGCGCCTCGCCGCTGGGCTGCGTCGGCATCTTCCTGATCGGCGGGGTCTTCGCGGCCGTGCTGGGGATGGGTGCGGTCTGGGCGGCCACCATCGGCATGTCGGTGCGCGAGATCTCGGCCTTTGTCGCGGCGATCTGGATCGGCGGGCTTTTCGCGCAATATCCCATCGGCTGGCTGTCGGACCGGCTGGACCGGCGGGTGCTGATCACGGTGCTGGCGGTCTTCGGCACGGGCGTCGCGGCGGTCGTCGCGGCAAGCGAAATCGGCATCTGGGGCTACCTGCTGGCGGCGGCGCTGGTGGGCGGGGTCGCAAACCCGATCTATGCGCTGCTGATCGCCTATACCAACGACTTCCTCGACACCGCGGACATGGCGGCGGCCTCGGCGGGGCTGCTTCTCATCAACGGGATGGGATCGGTCTTCGGGCCAATCCTGACCGGCTGGCTGATGGCCGCCATCGGGCCGGAAGGCTTCTGGGTCTATATCGCCGTCCTGCTGGGGGCGCTGAGCCTTTACGGCGGCTGGCGGATGACGCAGCGCGCCACCCCCGATGTCGACCAGAACTTTGCGGTCCTGTCACCCAGCGCCACCACCTTCGCCGTCGAGACCGCGCTGGCCGAGGCCGGCGACAGCACCCCCACATCGCAGGAGAGCACGCCATGACCACCGAAGTCACGCCGGCCGGGATCATCCGCTTCTGGATCGACGAGGTCGGGCCGAAAGGCTGGTATACCCAGAGCGACGATCTGGACCGGACGGTGCGCGACCGCTTCATGGCCGCATGGATCGACGCCCCCCAGCTGGCCGCCGAATGGTCGGGCGCGGCCGAAGGGGCGCTGGCCGCGCTGATCCTGACCGACCAGTTCCCGCGCAACATGTTCCGAAACGACGCGCGGGCCTATTCGACCGACCCGCTGGCGCTGCGCATCGCCCGCAAGGCGATCGAGGCAGGCCATGACCTCGCCACCCCGGAACCCGCACGGCAGTTCTTCTACCTGCCCTTCGAGCACAGCGAGGAGCTGCCCGACCAGCAGCGCGCCGTCGCGCTTTTCGCCGAACGGATGCCGGGCGAGAACCAGATCCATGCCGAGATCCACCGCGACACCATCGCGAAGTTCGGCCGCTTTCCCTGGCGCAACGAGGCGCTGGGCCGCATCCCCACGGAATCCGAGCGCATGGTGATGGAGGCGGGCGGCTACGGCGCGCTGGTATCCGGCAAGCTGTCGCTTGCCGATCTGCCCTGAGCCTGCAAATCTGGCGCAACGTCCCGCAGGAGGTTCCGATGGCGCAAGATTTCGACGTGGTGGTGATCGGGGCGGGCCCCGGCGGATATGTCTGCGCGATCCGCGCGGCGCAATTGGGCCTCAAGGTCGCCTGCGTCGAACGCGAGCATCTGGGCGGCATCTGCCTCAACTGGGGCTGCATCCCGACCAAGGCCATGCTGCGCTCGGCCGAGGTCTTTCACCTGATGGAACGGGCCAAAGACTTCGGGCTGAAGGCGGGCGACATCGGCTATGACCTGGACGCCGTGGTGCAACGCTCGCGCGGGGTCGCCAAGCAGTTGGCAGGCGGCGTCGGACACCTGCTGAAGAAGAACAAGGTCACGGTGCTGATGGGCGAGGCCAGGCTGACCGCCCCCGGCAAGGTTTCCGTCAAGACGGACAAGGGCGTCGAGGAACTGGCGGCCAAGTCGGTTGTGCTGGCGACCGGCGCGCGGGCGCGCGAACTGCCGGGGCTGGAGGCGGATGGCGAGTTGGTCTGGACCTACAAGCACGCGCTGGTGCCCAAGCGGATGCCGAAAAAGCTGCTGGTGATTGGCTCAGGCGCCATCGGGATCGAGTTCGCCAGCTTCTTCAACACGCTGGGCGCCGATACCACCGTGGTCGAGGTCATGGACCGCGTCCTGCCCGTCGAGGACGCCGAGATCAGCGCCTTCGCCAAGAAGCAGTTCGTCAAGCAGGGCATGAAGATCATGGAGAAATCCGCGGTCAAAAAGCTCGACCGCAAGGGCCAGACCGTGACTGCCCATATCGAGGCCGGCGGCAAGACCGAGACCCACGACTTCGACACGGTGATTTCCGCCGTCGGCATCGTGGGCAATGTCGAGGGGCTGGGGCTGGAGGAACTGGGCGTCAGGATCGACCGCACCCATGTGCTGACCGACGAATACTGCCGCACCGGGGTGGACGGCCTTTACGCCATCGGCGACGTCGCGGGCGCGCCCTGGCTGGCGCACAAGGCCAGCCACGAGGGCGTGATGGTGGCCGAACTGATCGCGGGCAAGCACGCGCATCCGGTCAAGCCCTCGGACATCCCCGGCTGCACCTATTGCCAGCCGCAGGTCGCCTCGGTCGGGCTGACCGAGGCAAAGGCGAAGGAACTGGGCCACGAGGTCCGCGTCGGCCGCTTCCCCTTCATGGGCAACGGCAAGGCCATCGCGCTGGGCGAACCCGACGGCATGGTGAAGACGGTGTTCGACGCGAAGACCGGCGAGCTTCTGGGCGCCCACATGGTCGGCGCCGAGGTGACGGAACTGATCCAGGGCTACACCGTCGGCAAGACGGCGGAACTGACCGAGGAAGACTTCATGCATACCGTCTTCCCGCATCCGACCCTGAGCGAGATGATGCATGAATCGGTGCTGGACGCCTATGGGCGGGTGATCCACTTCTGAAGTCGCCCCGCGCAAGCTGAGGTATCCCCTCGCTTGCCGCAGCATTCGTTTTGGGGGAACGTGACCCTGCGCCATCACGCAGCGCCGGCTGTCGCCGGGCTGGAATCACGATAACGGGAAAGATGCTGTCAGCCGATGTGGCCTGGAACACGCCCGCGATGATCCGGCGGCAAGACGCATCATGCAGGCAGTTCCCATCCCCTGGCGGTGCTTGCATCCGGCGGCGGCAGGATCAGGTCAGCAGGCAAGGGGCAGGCGGATGAGGCTTGCGATCCTCGCTCTGCTGGTCAGCGCTGCGCCGCTGGCGGCAGAGCCGCTCTTGCCTCCTGCGGGAGGGGCCTATGACAGCCAGTTGGGCGGCGCCTATGCGCCGCCGCCGGGCACGCGGATCGTCAGCCGCGACCGCAAGGACCCGCCCGCAACGGGGCTTTACAACATCTGCTACGTCAACGCCTTCCAGACCCAGCCAGACGAGACGGCATGGTGGCTTGCAACCCACCCCGGCCTGATCCTGCACCGGGACGGCCTGCCCGTCGAGGATCGAAACTGGCCGGGCGAGTTGCTGCTAGACACGGGCTCGGCCAGCAAGCGCAAGGCGTTGCTGGACCTCATGACTCCGTGGCTGCAGGGCTGCGCCTCTGCCGGGTATGACGCCATCGAGGCTGACAATCTCGACAGCTTCTCGCGGTCGAGCGGGCTGCTCACGACAGCCGACAACCTCGATTTCGCCCGCATGGTGAATGAACGGGCGGCTGCGCTGGGCCTTGCCTCGGGGCAGAAGAATGCGGTCGAACTGGGAACGGCGGGCCGGGCGGCGGGCTTCGGCTTTGCCATCGCCGAATCCTGCGAGGTCTATGGGGAATGTGGCAGCTATGCCGAGGTCTATGGCCCGCATGTCCTTGAGATCGAATATACCGACACGCCCCGCACGGGTTTCGAGCGCGCCTGCCGTGAACGGGGCCGGACGGGATCGGTCGTGCTGCGCGACCGGGAACTGGCTCCGGCAGGGGCGCCGGGCCATCACCACGAGACCTGCCGCTGAACCTTCGCCCCGATCTTTCGGCGGTCCGTCCACCTGGACTGCCCTCGCTGGATCGAGCGGCGGAGCCACCTGCCCTTCTTGCGGCCCCCGCGCGCTGCCGCCCGAACGACACTGCCTGCCGGCAGACAGGCCATCCACGCGCCGCCGCAAGAGGTCCAGCCGTCCTGCAAAGGGTGCGCGGCTTTCCTCTTCAGCAATGCCGCCGAAGACAGGCGATCATGCAGCTTTCCTTCAGGCCCGGGATCGCCCCCGTCTCACCCCAGCGCATAGCCTGTCCCGCGCACGGTCCGCACCGGGTTCGAGCCGCCGTTCGCCATCAGCGCCTTGCGCAGCCGACCCACATGGACGTCGATGGTGCGGCTGTCCACGTAGATGTCACGGCCCCAGACGCGGTCCAGCAGTTGCTCGCGGGTCCAGACGCGGCCGGGGCGTTCCATCAGGGTGGACAGCAGGCGGAACTCGGTCGGGCCGAGGTGCAGGGGCTGGCCAGCCCGGAAGACGCGGTGCTCGCCCGAATCGAGAAGGATGTCCTCGAAGCTGAGGCGCTCGCCCATCGTCGTGGGGCGGGTGCGGCGCAGCTGGGTGCGGACGCGGGCCATCAGTTCCACGACCGAATAAGGCTTCACCACATAGTCGTCGGCGCCGGTTTCCAGGCCGCGGACGCGGTCGCTTTCGTCCGAGCGGGCGGACAGCATGATGATGGGGATGTGGCGGGTGCCGGGATCGGCCTTGACGCGGCGGCAGATCTCGATGCCCGAGACGTTCGGCAGCATCCAGTCCAGCACCATCAGGTCGGGCGCCTCCTCGGAGACCAGCAGCATGGCCTCGTCGCCGGTCTCGGCCCCGACCACGCGGAAGCCCTCGGATTCGAGGTTGTAGGTCAGGACCTCGCGCTGGGCGCCCTCGTCTTCAACCAGAAGGACACAGGGTTGCTGGACGCTCATCTCGGACTCCTTTCGCCGCGGGGGCTGGCCCGTCAGCCCCGACGGTCGGGAATGACGGGATCGATCGGGTGGGTGGCGACGTTGTCGCCCTTGGGCCGGGGTTCGTCGGGCAATTCGCCCGACACCAGATACAGCACCTGCTCGGCGATCGAGGTGGCGTGGTCGCCCATGCGCTCGATGTTCTTGGCGATGAAATGCAGGTGCATGCAGGCGGTGATGTTGCGCGGGTCCTCCATCATGTGGGTCAGGAACTCGCGGAACAGCGCGTTGTACATCTGGTCCACTTCCAGGTCGCGCGCCCGCACGTCGGCGGCCAGCGCCGCGTCCCGCTGGACGTAGCTGTCCAAAGCGTCGCGCAGCATCTCCTCGACCGCCTCGGCCATCCGGCGCAGCGAGACGCCGCCGCCGGGGATCACCGGCATCTGCGCAAGCTGGTGCGTGCGCTTGGCGATGTTCTTGGCATAGTCGCCCACCCGTTCCAGGGCGGCCGCGATCTTGATGACCGACAGCACCAGCCGCAGGTCGGTCGCGGTCGGTGCCCGCAGCGCGATCAGCCGGGCGGCGGATTCGTTCACCTGCAGTTCAAGCTGGTCGATGGCGCGGTCGCGGCGGCGGACCTCCTCGGCCAGTTCCTCGTCACGGGTTTCCAGCGCGCGCGCGGCTTCGGAAATGGCCGCCTCGACCATGCCGCCCATCCGCATGATCTCGGCCTGGATGGACTCCAGGTCGCGGTCGAAGGCCGAAAGGATGTGCTTTTCGCTGTGCATTCCGTCCCTCCTCAACCGATCCGGCCGGTGATGTAGCTTTCCGTCCGCGGGTCGCGCGGGCGGGTGAAGATGTCGTCGGTGTCGGCGTATTCGACCAGGTTGCCCAAGTGGAAGAACGCGGTCTTCTGGCTGACCCGCGCCGCCTGCTGCATCGAATGGGTGACGATCACCACCGAATATTCCGAACACAGCTCGTCGATCAGCTCCTCGACCTGCGCGGTGGCAATGGGGTCCAGCGCCGAGCAGGGCTCGTCCATCAGCAGCACCTCGGGCGAGGTCGCGACGGCCCGCGCGATGCACAGCCGCTGCTGCTGGCCGCCTGACAGGCCGGTGCCGGTTTCCTGCAGCCGGTCCTTGACTTCGTTCCACAGGGCCGCGCCGCGCAGCGCCTTTTCCACGATCTCGTCAAGCTCGGCCCTGTTGCGCGCGAGCCCGTGGATACGCGGGCCATAGGCCACGTTGTCATAGATCGACTTGGGGAAAGGGTTGGGCTTCTGGAACACCATGCCGACGCGGGCGCGCAACTGCACCGGGTCCACGCGGCGGTCATAGATGTCCTCGCCGTCCAGCAGCATCTGCCCCTGCACGCGGGCCACGCTGATCGTGTCGTTCATCCGGTTCAGGCAGCGCAGGAAGGTGGACTTGCCGCAGCCCGAGGGGCCGATGAAGGCCGTCACGGTCTTGTCCAGGATATCGACGCTGACGTCCTTGATGGCGTGCTTGTCGCCATAATAGACCTGCACGTCCTTGCACTGGAACTTGATATCCCGGGCGTTGATGTCCACCGTTCGCTCCGCCAATCGCATGTCGTTCATGATGTGGTCCTTTGTTCCGGGACTTACCAGCGGCGCTCGAACTTGCGGCGCAGGTAGATGGCCAGCAGGTTCATCGCCAGAAGAAAGCCCAGCAGCACGATGATCGCGCCCGAGGCCCGTTCGAAGAAGGCGGGGTCCGCACGCTGGGTCCAGTTGAAGACCTGCACCGGCAGGGCCGAGGCGGGCTCGAAGAAACCTTCCGGCGGGGCCGAAGGATAGGTCGTGACAAAGGCCACCATGCCGATCAGCAGCAGCGGCGCGGTTTCCCCCAGCGCCTGCGCCAGCCCGAGGATGGTGCCGGTCAGGATGCCGGGCATTGCCAGCGGCAGGACATGGTGGAAGATCGTCTGCATCCGCGAGGCCCCCACCCCCAGCGCCGCGTCGCGGATAGAGGGCGGCACCGCCTTCAGCGCGGCGCGGGTCGAGATGATGATGGTGGGCAGCGTCATCAGCGTCAGCACCAGCCCGCCGACGATGGGCGCGGATCGCGGCAGGCCCATGAAGTTGATGAAGGCCGCAAGCCCGAGGATGCCGAAGACGATCGAGGGCACGGCGGCGAGGTTCGAGATGTTGACCTCGATCGTGTCGGTCAGCCGGTTCTTCGGCGCGAATTCCTCCAGGTAGATCGAGGCGGCGACGCCGATGGGCAGCGCCAGCACCAGCACGATCAGCATCATGTAGAAGGAGCCGATGATGGCGACCCCCAGCCCCGCCGCCTCGGCGCGCGTGTCGGAACTGTCGGTCGAGGTGATGAAGTCCCAGTTGAACCGCGTGCGCAGGTCGCCCCGTTCCTCAAGCGCCAGGGCGAGGTCGTATTGCGCGACCGAGGTCTTGGCATCGATGGCAGCGGATTCGCGGGTGACGCGGCCCTTGAACATCCCGTCCACGCGGGACGAGGTCATCGCCGGCACCTCGACCACGCTGCCGACCAGTCCGGGGTCCGCCAGCACCGCGTCGCGCAGGTCGGCGCGGGCTTGGGACGAAAAGAAGCTGGACAGGTCGCGGGCGGCCAGACCCTCGATCTCGATCCCGTTCGTCTCGACATAGGCCGCCAGCGCGTTTTCCAGCAGCTTGCCGTAGCTCATCGTCAGGACCTTCTGCATCTCGGCCGGGTCGCGGTTGCCGTTCGGATCGACGACCTCGGCCTCGATGGCGACAGGGATGCGGGCGTAGGTCTGGAAGAAGGCGCTGCTGCCGTCGCGGAAGATCGTGAACAGCAGGAACATCAGCGCGGCCATCGCCAGCAGGATGGCGGTCACGCCATAGGCGCGGAACCGTCGTTCGGCGGCGTTGCGGCGCTTGGTGCGCGCGTCCTCGACCAGCAGCGACTTGCGCGGCTTCGCGGGCGCGGGATTCACCGGCCGGGGCGGCTGCGTGGCGGCGTCGGTCATTCGTACTGCTCCCGGTATTTCCGCACGATGTAAAGCGCGAGCACGTTCAGCCCCAGCGTCATGACGAACAGCGTCAGGCCAAGGGCAAAGGCCACCAGCGTCTCGGGGCTGGCGAAGTCGTTGTCGCCGGTCAGCTGGCCCACGATCTTGACGGTGATGGTGGTCATCGCCTCGAAGGGGTTGCCGCTGATCCTGGCCATGGCACCCGCGCCCAGAACCACGATCATGGTCTCGCCGATGGCGCGCGAGGTGGCCAGAAGGACGGCGCCCACGATGCCGGGCAAGGCCGCGGGCAGAACCACCTGCCGGATGGTTTCCGAGGGCGTCGAGCCCATCGCAAGGCTGCCGTCGCGCAGCGACTGCGGCACCGCGTTGATGATGTCGTCCGACAGCGAACTGACGAAGGGGATGAGCATCATCCCCATGACAAGGCCCGCCGTCATCACCGAGGAGCCGCTGGACCCCAACCCCAGCGGCTGGGCAATCCAGTCGCGCAGCAGCGGGCCGACCGTCACCAGCGCGAAAAGGCCGTAGACGATGGTCGGGATGCCCGCCAGAACCTCGATCAGCGGTTTCACAAAGGACCGCACGCGGGGCGTCGCGTATTCCGACATGTAGATCGCGGCGAACAGCCCGACCGGCACCGCGACCAGCAGTGCGATGAACGAGATGTAGAGCGTGCCCCACAGCAGCGGCAGCATCCCGAGCCTTGATCCCCCGCCGAAGCTGGGCGTCCATTCGGTCCCGAAGAAGAAGTCCTGCCAGGGATACATCTGGAAGAAGCGGGCCGATTCGAAGACCAGCGACAGCACGATCCCGACGGTCGTGGCGATGGCGATCAGCGAGCAGGTGATCAGGATGCCGCGGACGATCTGCTCGACCACGTTGCGGGCTCGGAACTCGGGCGCGACGCGCGACAGCGAGAAGGCAAACCCCGCCAGCGCAAGGGCCACGGCGGCCCACATCAGCCAGCCGGGCGCATCAAGGAAGCGCGTCACCGCCAGCAGCAGCAGCGCAGGCAGCGCGGTGAACAGCACGACGTTCCAGCCGTGATAGGTCGGCCGCGAATGCAGGACGCGGGTGTTGCCCCCGACCATGCGGATCGAGCGGCTTCGTCCCAGCAGGAAGCCTGCTGTGGCCAGGGCAAGGACGGCGATCATTATCCAGAAGGGCGGCATCGGACCTCGGGCACGCGGCGAAAAACCGGCTGAACAGCCGTGATGATCGTGAAGGGGAAAGGCCGTTTCCGGCCCTTCCGCAAGGCTTCAGGCGAGGCTCAGTTCGCGGCCATCACCGTTTCGTCGGCGACCGCCTGCTGGACGATGGCCAGTTCCGGGTCCGGCACCAGGCCGTATTCGGACAGCGGGCCGCCGGGACCGGCGATGGCGTCGGCGACGAAGAACTCGGCATATTCCTTCAGGCCGGGAATCACCCCGATGTGGCCCTTCTTGACGTAGAAGAACAGCGGGCGCGACACCGGATATTCGCCCGAGGCGACGGTTTCGACCGAGGGGGCGACGCCGTTGATGGTGGCGACCTTCAGCTTGTCGGTGTTGTTTTCATAGAAGGACAGGCCGAAGATGCCGATGCCGTTGGGGTTGCTGCCGATGCGGGCCAGCGTTTCGGTATAGTCGCCGTCGATGTCGACCGAGCGGCCATCGGTGCGCAGGGCGACGCAGGCTTCCTCGGCGGTGTCCTCGTCGGACATGGCGGTCATCGCCTCCAGCGCACCCGATTCCTCGCAGCCGGCAGCCATGACCTTTTCCTCGAAGACCTCGCGGGTGCCGTGCTTGGTGCCGGGGACATAGACGGTGATTTCCTGCGCGGGCAGCGCGGGGTTCACGTCGGCCCAGGTGGCGGCGGGGTTGGCGGCCATCTGGCCGTCGACAACGACCTGGGCGGCCAGCGCCTTGTAGACATCGGCAGGCGTCAGCACGAAGTCCGGGCCACCGATCGCCGAGGCGAAGACGATGCCGTCATAGCCGAACTGCACTTCCATGATGTCGGTGACGCCGTTCGCCTGGCATTCGGCCAGTTCGGCCTCGCGGATCGGGCGCGAGGCATTGGCGATGTCCAGGGTGTTCTCGCCCACGCCGGCGCAGAACTGCTTGAGGCCCGCGCCGGTGCCGCCGCCCTCGACCACGGGGGCGGTGAAATCCATGTTCTCGGCGAAGGCTTCGGCCACGATGGTCGAATAGGGCAGGACGGTGGATGAACCCGCGACCTGGATCTGGTCGCGTGCGGCGGCCGCCGTGGCCGAGACGGCCAGGATGGCCAGGGCCGAGGCAGAGAATTTCATGGTGTTCATTGGCAGCTCCTGCGGTATGGGCCCTCAAGGCCTGCATCCGGTTAGACCCGCTTCATGTCATTCATGTGACAGAAATGCGGCAGCGGCGTGAAGCGCCCATGCGCCGGACGCATGACGGACGCGATCAGCCGCTACCCCGTCCGTCGAAAACGAAAGGGACCGGCGTTTCCGCCGATCCCCAAACATGCCGGTCATGCGGCCCGAGGGTGGCCGGTCGCGGCGTCACTGGGTAAGACGCTCGATCTCCTCCTTCAACCGCAGCTTCTCCTTCTTCATGGTCGAGATGCTGAGGTCGTCCGTCCCGGGCGCCCGCTGGGCGCGTTCGACTTGGTCCGAGAGAGACTGGTGCTTCCTGCGCAGTTCCGCGACATGCGACTGAACCGACATTCCGAATACTCCTTCTCTGGTGTCGAGAAGGGCAGTCCAGCATGATTCGCCTGTCCTGTCACGCCGCTCATGAAGGTTTGATGTCGATGGCGGCCCCATGTCGCAGCACCGCCTGCGCGGCAGGCGTCAGGTCCTCTGCGTCCCGCTCATGCACCGGTTTTTCATGCAGCACGAAGGGCGGGCACAGCCGCAGCGGCCCCCGCGCGCCCTTGCAGGCGGCGACGATCACGCGCCCCGCGTCGCGGCCCTGCCGCGCGGCGATGGGCAGGACAAAGGCCGCCCCGGCCCGGCCAGAGAGGGCGATGAGAATCCGATCCAGCGCCTCGGCCCGGTGGATCAGCGTCAGCCGTCCGCCGGGAACCAGCCGGCGCAGGCCCGCGTCGATCCATGCCTCGAGCGGCGTGTCCTCGTGCCGGGCCTGCGCGCGGCCATCGTGGGCGGCGGGGGTGCCGGTGGCAAAGAAGGGCGGGTTGGCGATGACATGGTGAAAGGCCTCGGCCCGCAATCCGGCGGTCATCCGGGCAAGATCGCCGCCGAGGATGCGGGCAGGGATGCCGGTCGCGGCCGCATTGTGCCGCGCGAGGTCGGCCAGTTCCGCCTGCCGTTCCAGCCCCGTCAGGTCCAGTCCCGGCACCCGCGCGCCCAGGCAGAAAAGCGCGACCCCTGCCCCGCAGCCAAGCTCCAGCACGCGCTGGCCCGCCTGCGCCGGGCAGGCGGCGGCCAGCATCACCGCATCCGCACCCGCGCGATAGCCACGCGCGGGCTGGCGCAGCACCAGCCGCCCGCCCAGGAAGGCGTCGTCGCGGGTCATCCGATCCCGTGATCGCGCAGGATCGCCCTGGCTATGAAATGGTCGCGGTCGGCCACCATCAGCCGGCGCGGCAGGATGCCGATCGAGCCTTCCAGCACGCTCATGTGCTGGTCGAACTGGAAGGCGGTGATTCCCTCGGCCGCCAGCAGGCCCTCGGCACGGGTGATGGTCAGGGGATCGGTGGTGCGCAGGACTTCCTTCATCGGCGCCACGCTATGGCGCGGTTGCGAAACTGTCCACGACATGGCAAGGGGCGCGACGAAAAGGGGTGCTCTCATGGGTGTGAACGAAACCGTGGCGAAACCGCTGGACCGCCTGGCCGCGCTGCTGGCCGAGGACATGGGGGCGGTGGACGCCCTGATCCGCCGCCGGATGGAAAGCCGCCACGCCCCGCGCATCCCCGAGGTCACCGCCCACCTCGTCGGCGCCGGCGGCAAGCGGCTGCGGCCCCTGCTGACCATCGCCGCCGCCCGGCTGCTGGGCTATCAGGGCACGCATCACCAGTTGCTCGCCGCCACGGTCGAGTTCATCCACACCGCCACCCTGCTGCATGACGACGTGGTGGATGAAAGCCGCCAACGCCGGGGCCGCCCGACCGCGAACCTGCTGTGGGACAACAAGTCCAGCGTGCTGGTCGGCGATTACCTTTTCGCCCGCAGCTTCCAGTTGATGACCGAGACCGGCAACATGCGGGTCATGTCCATCCTGTCCAACGCCTCGGCCGTGATCGCCGAGGGCGAGGTGCTGCAACTGACCGCGGCGCAGGACCTGAAGACCGACGAGGACATCTACCTGCAGGTCGTCCGCGGCAAGACCGCCGCGCTGTTTTCCGCCGCGACCGAGGTAGGCGGCGTGATCGCGGGGGGCACCGAGGCGCATGTACAGGCGCTTTACGATTACGGCGATGCGCTGGGGATCGCCTTCCAGATCGTCGACGACATCCTCGATTACAGCGGCACGGCCGAGGTCATCGGCAAGAACGTGGGCGACGACTTCCGCGAGCGCAAGCTGACGCTGCCCGTCATCAAGGCGGTGGCGCAGGCGGATACCGAGGAGCGCGCCTTCTGGCAGCGCACCATCGAGAAGGGCGACCAGTGCGACGGCGACCTTGAACAGGCGCTGGCGATTCTGGCCCGCCACGGCGCCATCGAGGTCTCGCGGGCCGATGCGCTGGACTGGGCCGCACGCGGGCGCAAGGCGCTGCAGGCGCTGCCGGAGGGAGAGATCCGCGGGCTGCTGGCCGAGCTTGCGGATTTCGTCGTCGCGCGGGTGGCGTAAGGCAAGACCGGGGCTCTGCCCCATCTCGTATACGACGATCCCGGGATATTTCCAGCCGAAAGACAGACACATCTGATTGCTGCATCTGCCATGAAAAAGGCCCGGCGCGATGCCGGGCCTTCCTGCTCTGGGCTTCTGCCTCAGTTATAGGCGTTCTCGCCATGGGTCGTCAGGTCGAGGCCCTGCCGCTCGTCACTGACCGAGACGCGCAGGCCGATGGTCATGCGGATCAGGTGGGCGGCGGCAAAGGACACGATGCCAGACCAGGCGATGCAGATGATGACGCCCAGCGCCTGCACCCAGACCTGCGGACCCATCGCATAGCCGTCGAGGCCGGTGCCGCCCAGCGAGGGCGCGACGAAGACGCCCGTCAGGATGGCGCCGACGATGCCGCCCACGCCGTGGATGCCGAAGACGTCGAGGCTGTCGTCCACGCCGATGCGCCGCTTGAGCGAGACCACCACCCAGAGGCAGGCCAGCCCCGCCACGATCCCGATCGCGATGGCGCCCATCGGCCCGACGAAGCCCGCCGCCGGGGTGATCCCGACCAGCCCGGCGATGGCGCCCGAGACCCCGCCCAGCAGCGAGGGATGGCCGCGCATCGCCCACTCGCCCCCGGCCCAGGCCAGCGCCGCCGCCGAGGTCGCCACGACCGTGTTGATGATGGCCAGCGCCGTCAGGCCGTTGGCTTCGAGGTTGGACCCTGCGTTGAAGCCGAACCAGCCGATCCACAGCAGGCAGCCGCCGATCATCGTCATGGACAGGTTGTGCGGCGCCATCGGCTCGCGCCCGTAGCCGAGGCGGGGACCCGCGACCATCGCGGCGACCAGCCCTGCCACGCCCGCGTTGATGTGGATGACGGTGCCGCCCGCGAAGTCCAGCGCGCCATGGGCGAACAGGTAGCCGCCGCTCCACCAGACCATGTGGGCCATCGGCAGGTAGGACAGCAGGAACCAGATCGTGACAAAGGTGAGGATGGCGGGGAACTTCAGCCGCTCGGCCGTGGCCCCGACGATCAGCGCGGGCGCGATGCAGGCAAAGGCCATCTGGAAGGCCACAAAGGCGTATTCCGGGATCTGGACGCCCGCCGTGAAGGTATCGACCAGCGAATCCGGGGTGACGCCGCCCAGGAACGCCTTGCCCAGACCGCCGATGAAGGGGGTCAGCGGGCCTGCCGCATCGCCCTCGGACCCGGTGAAGGCCAGCGAGTAGCCGACGACGACCCAGAGGATCGACATGATCGCGAAGACCGACAGCACCTGCATCAGCACCGACAGCACGTTGCGCGACCTGACCAGCCCGCCGTAGAAAAGCGCCAGTCCCGGCAGGGTCATCATCATCACCAGCACCGCCGAGATCATCACCCAGGCCGCGTCGCCCTTGTCCATCACGGGCGCAGGCGCCTCGGGCGCGACCTGCGCCAAGGCAGGCATCGCGCCGGCGACCAGGAAGGCCAGCGCCGTCGCCAGCGCCGTGCCGGCAGTGGCTGGCTTGCGGAAGGTCCTTGTTCCATGGCCCGCAGACTGCGCGCTCGAAGGGGGTAAGATCTGGCTCATCGGCATGTCCTCGTCGTTTGCGGCAGGCCCTTGCGCCGGCCCGCCCATGGGCCCGATCACGCGGCAACTGCCCGTTCCGCGTCCAGCAGCAGGCGGATTGCAGCCGGCATCAGGCAGGTTTTGCGCGGCCTTGCGGCAAATTCCGGGAAAAATGCGCGATAAAAGGGCAGGTCACGTCTGGGTGCGCAGCCCCAAGTGCCGTGTTCTCAAGCAAGGCCAACTGCTATATGTGGGCGGACGAAAAGGCCGGGGAACGGCCCATTGGATGCAGGCATGAAGAAACCCGACAAGCCCCGGCGCCTTGCCGCCGACCGGCGCTATGCCGCCCCTTCCGACGCGCAGGCGCCCTCGGGCGGCGGGCTGCCGCCGCAGCAGGCGCAGCGCCGCGCGCCGCCCAAGCCCAACCGTCCGCCCCGGCGCGGGAACTTCGTCACGCGCGGTGTGACCGGCACGGTGTCGCTGTTCTGGCGCGTCGCCTGGGGCTCGTTCTGGCGGACGGGGGCGACTCTGGCGCTGATCCTCGGCCTTGCGGTCGCCTATTACTATTCCACCCTGCCCGCCCCGCAGGCGCTGTTCGACGGACGCGCGCGCGGATCGGTCACGATGCTGGACCGCGACGGCCGCGTCTTTGCCTGGCGCGGGGAAACCTACAACACCACCAACGCCGACCAGATCGCGCCAGTGCTGCGCAACGCCGTGGTCGCGACCGAGGACAAGCGCTTCTACGGCCACCTGGGCGTCGACCCGCGCGGCATCGCTAGCGCCATCAAGATCAACATGGCCGAGGGCCGCGGCCCGCTGGAAGGCAACGGCGGGTCCACCATCACCCAGCAGGTGTCGAAGCTTTTGTGCCTGGGCGAGGGCTTCGACCCCATCAAGTGGAAGTCCGAGGCCGAATACGAGGCCGACTGCCGCAAGTCCTCGCTGTGGCGCAAGGTGAAGGAGATCCCCTACAGCCTCGCGATGGAGGCCCGGTATTCCAAGGACGACATCCTCAACATCTACATGAACCGCAGCTACCTGGGCGCCGGCGCCCGCGGCTTCGAGGCCGCGGCGCAGCGCTATTTCGGCAAGTCCGCGGCCGAGGTGAACGCGGCCGAGGCGGCGATGCTGGCCGGCCTGCTAAAGGCGCCCAGCTATTTCGCGCCCACCTCGAACCTTCAGCGTTCGCAGGACCGGGCGAACCTGATCCTCGGGCTGATGCACGAGCAGGGTTATCTGGACGACGCGCAACTGGCCGAGGCCCGCGCGAATCCCGCCGTCCTGTCGCGCGCGGCGGCGGCCCGCGCAGGCGGCTATTTCGCCGACTGGGTGATGGAATCCGGCCCCGGATTCCTGACCTCGGAAACGACCGAGGACGTGACTATCACCACCACCTTCGACCAGACCGTGCAGCGGCAGGCCGAAAGGGCGCTGCAGCGCATCTTCGACGAGAAGGTGAAGGACGGGTCCAAGGCGCAGGCGGCGGTGGTGGTGATGTCGGCCGACGGCGCGGTGCGGGCGATGCTCGGCGGACGCGAGACGAATACGGTCGGCACCTTCAACCGTGCCACGCAGGCCAAGCGGCAGACAGGTTCGGCCTTCAAGCCCTTCGTTTTCGCGGCGGCTCTGGACCAGGGCTATTCGCCCAACGACACCATCCTCGACGCGCCGATCACGATCCACATCAAGGGTTCGAAGCCCTGGACGCCCAAGAACTACACCCGCAACCACATGGGCGAGATCACCCTGACGACGGCCTTCTCGAAGTCGATCAACACCTCGACCATCCGCCTGCAGGAAGCCGTGGGCCGCGACAACGTCCGCCGGGTGGCGCGGGACTTCGGCCTCGCCAGCGACATCATGGCCAGCCCCTCGATGGGCTTGGGCGTTGCCGAAACCACGCTGCTGGAGATGACCGGCGCCTATGCGGGCATCCGCAATGGCGGCACGGCGGTGCGCCCCTACGGGCTGGTCGAGCTGCGGATCAAGGGCGATGACAAGCCGCTGATCGGGCAGGTCGGGGGCATGGGGCAGCGCGTCATCTCGCCCAAGGCCGCGTCCGAGCTGATCTGGATGATGCAGCAGGTGGTCGAAAACGGCACCGGCGGGCGGGCGAAGCTGCCGGGGCGCGAGGTCGGGGGCAAGACCGGGACGACCTCGTCCTATCGGGATGCCTGGTTCATCGGCTTCACCGAGCAATATGTGACCGGCGTCTGGATGGGCTATGACGACAACACGCCGCTGCAGGGCGTGACTGGCGGCGGCCTGCCGGCCGAGATCTGGCAGGCGGTGATGGCCGAGATCCACGAGGGCCTGCCCGCCAAGCCGCTGGGCGTGATCGCGCCGGACGCGGCGGGCAACCTGATCGTGGCGGGGGACATCGTGTCGGCCGATGCCGACGACCCGCTGGCCGCCGCGTTGGCGCAGGCAGTGGCGGCGGCGCAGCCGGTGGACGGCCGCGTGGCCGATGTGGCCCTGCCCAGCGATGCGACGGGGATGCCGGTCGATGCCGCGCCGATCGTCACGACCTCGCCCGACGGCAGCGTGGACCCGCTGGCCGCGGCCCTCGCCGAGGCGATGGGACAGCCCGAACCCGCACCCGAGCCGGTGTTCTTCGCCGAACCCGCGCCTTCGGCACCGCCGCCTGCCCCGGTTCCGGCCCCCGTGCCGGTCCGGTCCGGCCCGATCACCGAAGCGGGGGACAACCCGGCCCCGCCCTCCGAGCCTGCCCCTTCGCCGCCGCCGCGCACCGCGGCCGCGACGATCAGCAGTTCGGACCGGCCAAGCGGCGCCCCTGGCAATGTCGCCATGGAGGCCGCGGTCGCGGAAGCAGGCGCCACGCTGCCCGCCCCTGCCGATCTGGCAAGCGACGCATCGGCCGACGATGCGCTGATGCAGGCGCTGCGCGGCATTCCCGGCCTGAACTGATCCGGTCCCTGCAGATGAAAAAGATGGGATGATTGGGGGCTGCCCCGTCCGTTCCGCGGCGGGGTGACAGGCCATCGGTTATCCGGGCAGGCTCCTGAGCATGATCTGATCGAGGAGCCCTGCCATGGACCTGTTCGTCGGCCTTGATGTCTCCGTCCGCACCACCAGCGTGTGCGTCATGGACGGAGAGGGAAACGTCCTGAAGGAAGGGAAGGTCGAAAGCGAGCCTTCCGCCATTGACGCCATGCTGGCCAGGTTCAGAGACCGTCTCAAACGTGTCGGGCTTGAAGCCGGGCCGCTGTCGCAGTGGCTTTACAGCGGGCTTGCGGCGGCGGGCTATCCGGTCATCTGCGTCGAGACGCGCCACATGAAGGCGGCGCTGTCGGCGCAGATCAACAAGACCGACCGCAATGACGCGCGCGGAATTGCGCAGATGATGCGCGTGGGCCTTTACAGGCCAGTGCATGTGAAGACGGTGCGCAGCCAAGAGATCAGGATGCTGCTCACCGCACGCAAGTTCCTGCAGGCGAAGATCATCGACACCGAGAACCACCTGCGGGGACTGCTGCGCAACTTCGGCCTGAAGGTCGGGGCAGTGACGCGCGCGCAGTTCGAGCGAAGGGTGGAGGAGCTGCTATTGCAGTCACCTCATCTGGCCCTGACGGTCACGCCACTGCTGGCCGTGCGCCGTGTCCTGTATGAGCAATACCTGTTGCTGCACGGAGCGATGAAGAAGCTTGCGGCCGACGACAGCATCTGCCGGCTTCTGATGACCGCGCCTGGTGTCGGGCCCGTGGTCGCGCTGACCTTCCGGGCCGGGGTCGATGAGCCTGCCCGCTTCGCGCGATCACGCGCTGTCCCGGCCCACTTCGGCCTGGCGCCAGCGCGCTACCAATCCGGCGAGCTGGATCGAAGCCGCGGCATCTCCAAGTGCGGGGATGCGGGGGTCCGATGGGCCTTGGTCGAGGCGGCTGGCGTCATCCTGCGGCACAGGACCCGGCGCTCGCCCCTGAAGGTCTGGGGCATGGCGATTGCCAAGCGCCGGGGACCGGCGCGGGCCATGGTTGCGGTGGCACGACGCTTGAGCACAATCCTGCACCGGATGTGGGTCGATCACACCGAGTATCGCTGGGAGGCGCCGACCGCCTGATCCAGCACACGGCATCCGCGCAGCCCCCGCGGTGAGAGGTCCCGTGCAGGGACGGGTGGGCAGGCAATTCCGAGCGGGGCTTGAACGCGGCTCCTGTCGCAGTTCGCAAAAAAGATTGGAATGCCTCTCCTTCCGACCCCATCATGAAGCGGCCCTGCGCCGACTTCGAAGAGAAGCAAGACACCTGCCGGGATCGACTGACTGAGGGTTGTGGAGCGCCTGGAAGCTGAGCCAGCCTGGGAAGCAGGCCGCCAGCCGGTTTGAGCCCTTCTTGACCGATGCTGCACGGTGGATGAGCGGCAGCTTTCGGAGACTTGACCTCCAAAGTCACTGTTTGTAGTCGTTAAGTATCCGTAAAGGAGCGAACGACGATGGATCAGCGCCACCGGTAATCCGGCTCTCTGCCCTCAGGGCAATACAGCGCAACGGGCGCATGACGCCCAAAATCCATCAAACGCGAACTCCACGGAGCTTATATGCTCAGACTACAGAACAAGACCGCCCTCGTGACCGGGGGTGCGCGCGGCATCGGTGCCGCCATCGCCCGCGCCTTCCGTGACGAAGGGGCCGACGTGATCCTGACTGACATCGACGCCTGGAGCGGGCAGGCCAAGGCCGACGAGATCGGCGCGATCTTCGCGCAACTCGACGTGGCTTCCGAAGCCGATTGGGCTGCTGCGGCCGAACGCTTTCCCGCGCTCGACGTTCTGGTGAACAATGCCGGCATCACCGGGCTGGAGGGACCGTTCGACGGCGCACCGGCCGCCCACGATCCCGAGCACGCCTCCCTCGCCGATTGGCGGGCCGTCCATGCGGTGAACAACGACGGAACGTTCCTGGGTTGTCGCTACGCGATCCGCGCCATGCGGGCGAGGGGCGCAGGAAGCATCATCAACATCTCGTCCCGATCTGGCGTCGTAGGCATTCCGATGGCCGCCGCCTATGCGGCATCCAAGGCGGCGATCCGCAACCACACCAAGTCTGTCGCGCTCTACTGCGCGGGCCAGGGCCTCGCGATCCGCTGCAACTCGATCCACCCGGCGGCGATCATGACGCCGATGTGGGACCCGATGCTGGGCCACGGTCCAGACCGGGCCGAGCGCGAAGCCGCGATCGTCGCCGACACGCCCATGCGGCGCTTCGGCGAGGCGGCCGAGGTTGCCGCTCTCGCCGTCCTGCTCGCGTCGGACGAGGCGGCCTACATGACCGGCGCGGAGCTGACGATTGATGGGGGCATCCTTGCTGGATCGGCCGCGACTCCCGAAGGGTGAGGGTAGGACAGGAAGCGGGCGTTCCGGTGCTCGCCTCCACCTTTGCATGGTGGCACCAAGCAAGCAGACCTTCGAGGATGCGCGCCAAACGGCAGCTCCATCCGCAAAGCTGTCATGGATCGGCAGCACGCCTGAAGCTTGACACCAAGGCCCCCAATAGAGAAGCCCCGCGCGATGCGGGGCTTTTTCTGTCCGGTCGGGAAGCCTCAGCCCGCCTGCCGCAGGTCCGCGATCAGCGCGTTCACGTCACCGCGGCGGCGGGCCAGCATGGCGCCGATCTCTTCGCGTTCCGAGGCGAGCATGTTCACGCCCTCGATGATCAGGTTGAAGAAGCGCGGCTGCCCGGTCTTGTCCGAGATGTGCCACTCGACCTCCATCGGGCTGCGGCCGTTCAGATAGGCCGTCGAACTGACCGCCCAGAAGGACTTGAGCGGCCGCGCCGCCCCCACTTCGATGCGCGAGCCGAGAAATTCCTGAAAGCGCCGGCCGTATTTGCGCGAGACATAGCCCGTCATCGCGTCGCGGTACGCACGGAAGCTCGCCGCCTCCATCTGCCGCGCCGCCGGTCCCAGCGCCGAGCGGGCAATGGCGTCGATGTCGGCGCGCCGGGCGAAGATCGTCTCGAAGGCCGCGAAAAGCTGCGCCGGGGGCTGGCCCGAGTTGATGACCGCCATCACCTCGTCCACCGCGCGGCGGATCGCGGCCGAGGCCTCGTGCGCCGTCATCGCCTGCGCAGGCGTCACGGCCATCACGCCGCCCATCGCAAGAAGTCCCAAGAACCCGCGTCGGGTGCTATTCGGCATATGGGTCAATGGCGTCCTCTTCCTGCTTCAGCTCGTAGCGGCGGTGCTGCGTGTAAAGCAGCCGCGTCTGGGCGTAACTGTCGGCACTTTCATGCAGGACCGAGTCCACCGTCGAGCCGAATCGCCCCCGCTCACCGGCTTTTGAGACGACCCGCGCCGCCGTTCCCGCCAGCTTCTGTTCGTCGGTCAGGACGCTGTCGAGGGGATCGATCAGAACGAAATCGACGATCTTGCCGGCAAGGTCGCGCTGATTCGAGGGTCCAAGCAGCGGCAGTTCCAGATAGGCCCCTGCAGGCACGCCCCAGACATGCAGGGTTTCGCCGAAGTCGGTGTCGATCTCGGGCAGCCCGAAGCCTCCGCCCGCCGGGTCCAGGATTCCCCCGACCCCTACCGTGCTGTTGACGGCAAAGCGAAAGCCGTTGTGGATCGCGGGCCCCGGCCGGCCCTGCAGCAGGCTGTTGACCACCTTGCCGGGCAGCGACAGGTTGGCGCCGAAGTTTCCAACCATTTCAATCGGACCGGGGGGCCGGTTTCCTGATTCGGGCAGGGGCGCCGCGTCCCTTGGCATGGCCCCTGCCACCGGCCGCAGGACATTGGCGTCCAGCGCCTTGTTGAAGGCATGGACCCGGCGGTTCATCGGCTCGTAAGGATCGGCGATCCCGCCCGGCGGGGCCCCGGCACAGCCGGCAAGACACAGGGCCAGCATGACCATGGCTGATCGCATCAATCTCTCCTTAATATCCATCGGCGAAGCTTGGCTCATCAAGGATGGGATTCGCGGGCCGGGCCTGTCTGAACGGTTCGGAACGGGATAGACAGCGCGCCTTGCGGCGGCAACGGTGGTTGGCGCGACAGGGTGAATGGCGGCCGATCGCCGCGCATGGACAGGACAGGTCATGGTCCGGACGACATCTGCAATGCACGACGGATTTGCCGAGCTGCGCGCGGCGCGCGGGGGCAACCTGGGGCTGGTCGCGGCGGTGGCCGTGTTCTCGGTCGCGGTGAACCTGCTCAACCTGACCGGCCCCTTGTTCATGATGCAGGTTTATGACCGCGTGCTGGGCAGCGGCTCGGTTCCGACGCTGGCGGCGCTGTTCGGGCTGGTGGCGTTCCTGTTCCTGATGATGGGTCTGATCGACCTCGCCCGCGGCCGGGTCATGGCCCGCGTGGCCATGCGGTTCCAGGAACGGATCGAGGCGCGGGTCTTCCAGGCGGCGCTGGCCGAGGGCGCGGTCACGGGCCAGACGGCCTCGGCCCAGGCGGGGCTGCGCGACCTTGACGCGGTGCGGCAGATGATGGGTTCGCCGGTGCTGATGGCGCTGTTCGACCTGCCCTGGGCTCCGGTCTTTCTGGCGGGGCTTTACCTCTTCCATCCGGTGATGGGGGTCGTGGCGACGCTGGGGGCCGTGATCCTTGTGATCATCACCTGGGCGAACCAGGCGATGACCCGCCGGCCGCTGCAGCAGGCGATGGTCGCGGGCCAGACCGCCGACCGTGCCGCCGATCTTTACCGGGACGAGGGCGAGCTGATCGGCGCCATGGGGATGCGGGGGGCGACTTTCACCCGCTGGCGCCGTTATCGCGACCGGATGGCCGAGGCGACCATTGCGGGCAGCGACCGGGGTCTGGGCTTCTCGGTCTTCTCAAAGACTTTCCGGCTGTTCCTGCAATCGGCGCTGCTGGCGGCGGGCGCCTGGCTGGTGCTGCGGCAGGAACTGACCCCGGGCGCGATGATCGCCAGTTCCATCCTGATGGGCCGGGTGCTGGCCCCGGTTGAACAGATCGTCGGCGGCTGGGCCTCGGTCCACCGGGCGCTGGACGGCTGGAAGCGGCTGGGAGAGCTGCTGACGCGCCGCCCGCCGCAGCCGCAGCGCACGCCCCTGCCGCGGCCGGCGGCGCGGCTGGATGTGTCGAACCTGTCGGTCGTTCCGCCGGGACAGACGGCACCCACGCTGCGGGGCGTCAGCTTCACGCTGGAACCGGGGCAGGCACTGGGGGTGATCGGACCGTCGGGCGCGGGCAAGTCGACGCTGGCCCGCGCGCTGATCGGGGCATGGCCCGCGGCGGGCGGCTCGATCCGGCTGGATGGCGCGACGCTGGAACAATACGACCCGGACGTGCTGGGCGCGCTGATCGGCTACCTGCCGCAGCAGGTCACGCTGTTCGACGGCACCATCGCCGAGAACATCGCCCGCCTGTCGGAACGCCCCGACCCCGACGCCATCGTCCGCGCCGCGACGGCGGCCGCGGCGCACAGGATGATCCTCGATCTGCCGCAGGGCTATGACACGCCGCTGTCGCAGGCAGGCGGGCGGCTCTCGGGCGGGCAGATCCAGCGCATAGGCCTTGCCCGCGCCCTTTACGGCGAGCCGGTGCTGTTTGTGCTGGACGAGCCGAACTCGAACCTCGACAACGAGGGGTCCGAGGCGCTGAACCTCGCCATCCGGTCGATCAAGGCCCGTGGCGGCGCGGTCATCATCATGGCCCACCGCCCGGCTGCGATCGCGGAATGCGAGATGCTGCTGGTGATGGAACAGGGGATGCGCCGCGCCTTCGGGCCGCGCGACGAGGTCCTGCGCTCGACCGTCCGCAACGCCGAAACGATCACCCGCACGCGTGGCGCGGGCGGAGGTGTGACATGATCGAAAGAACCGCGAAGATGCCCGCTTCGGGCCGGATGGGCGTCGCCCCCGTCGCCACCATCGAGGAAGCCGCGCCGCGCCGCGCCGGGCGCCCTGCCGCCCCGCCGCCCCCGGCCCAGCCGCCGCCCCCCCAAACAAACCGCTGGTCGGCCCGCGGGGCGCTGATGCTGGGGCTGGTCGCAATGATCCTGCTGGTCGGGGGCTTCGGCGGCTGGTCCGTCGCCTCGCGCATCGCCGGCGCCGTGGTCGCGCCCGGCCAGGTCGAGGTGGAACAGCACCGCCAGGTCGTCCAGCACCTCGAAGGCGGCGTGGTCGAGGCAATCGCCGTTCGCGAGGGCCAGACGGTCGAGGCGGGCGAAGTGCTGATCCGGCTGGACGGCACCCTGCTGCGGACGGAACTCGCCATCGTCGAGGGCCAGTACTTCGAGATCCTCGCCCGCCGCGGCCGGCTGGAGGCCGAGCGCGCCGACAACCCCGAGATCACCTTCCCCGAGGAACTGGTGCAGATTTCCGCCACCCGGCCCGATGTCGCGGCGATGATTCAGGGTCAGACGCAGCTTTTCCAAAGCCGGCTGGACACGCTCAGGCAGTCCACCGACCAGCTTGACCAGCAGGCCCAGCAGGTCCGCAACCAGATCGAGGGCATCGACGCGCAGATTGCTGCCCTGCGCATCCAGCGCGACTTGATCCAGGAGGAATTGACCGACCAGCAGAGCCTCTTCGATCGGGGTCTGGCGCAGGCAACGCGCGTGCTGTCGCTGGAACGCGAGGCCGCGCGGCTGGACGGGCAACTGGGCGAGACGCAGGCGATGCGTGCCCAGGGCGAGACCCGCCTGACCGAGATCGGCATCACCCGGCTGAAAGAGGCCGCCGAGCGCCGCGAGACTGCCGAAACCGAGTTGCGCGACCTCGGCTACCGCGAGTTGGAACTGGCCGAGCGCCGCCGTTCGCTGGCCGAGCAGATCGCGCGGCTCGACATCCGGGCGCCGGTGTCGGGCATCGTCCACCAGTTGCAGGTGACGACCCCACGCGCAGTGATCCGGCCCGCCGACCCGGTATTGTACCTGATCCCGCAGGATCGCCCGCTGGTGATCGCGGCCCGCATCCCCCCCATCAACATCGACGAGGTGTCGGTCGGGCAGGACGTGGTGCTGCGCTTCTCGGCCTTCTCCAGCCGCACGACGCCCGAGATCCACGGCACGCTGAACCGCGTCTCGGCCGATGCGGTGACCGACCAGGCGACGCAGATGCAGTATTACCGCGCCGAGGTGACGATTCCGCCCGCCGAAAGCGACAAGCTGGGCGATTTGTCCCTGATCCCCGGGATGCCGGTCGAGGTCTATATCCAGACCGGCGAGCGCAGCCCCTTGGCCTACCTGATGAAGCCGTTGAGCGACTATTTCACCCGCGCCTTCCGCGAGGACTAGCCGCTTCCGCAACCGGCAACGGCGGGCGGACCACGCCTGCCATTGCCGGACGCCGCGGGGGGGCCTATGGCTGCAAGCTGACGTTCACCGCGGGACAGGCTCATGCGGATCATCATCTGCGGTGCGGGGCAGGTCGGCTGGCAGATCGCGCGGCAGCTTTCGGGCGAGCGGCACGATGTCGTGCTGATCGACCGCGACGAGCGGCTGATCCAGCAGGTCAACGACGCGCTGGACGTGCAGGGCATCGCGGGCCACGCCAGCCACCCCGACGTGCTCGACCGCGCCGGAGCCGCCGACTGCGACCTGCTGATCGCCGCGACCGCCAGCGACGAGGTGAACATCGTGTCGTGCGAGATCGCGGCGGCGCTGTTTTCCGTCCCCCGCCGGATCGCCCGGCTGCGAGCGCCGGCCTACATGCGGCCCGAATATGCCGATCTGTATCAGGCGCAGAACCTGTCCATCGACGTGGTCATCAGCCCGGAACAGGAGGTCGCCGCCGCGGCGCTCTCGCGGCTGGACGCGCCGACGACATTCGATACGGAAACCTTCATGGACGGTCGCGTCAGGCTGCTCGCCATGGCGCTGACGGACAACTGTCCGATCCTGAATTCGCCGCTGCGCCATCTCGACCAGACCTTCTGGGGGCTGCGCGCCGTTGTGGTGGGACTGCGGCGTGGCGGCCGGTTCTTCGCGCCCGAGCCGTATGACCAGTTGCACGCGGGCGACCGCGCCTATGTGGTCACCCCCGAAGAGGACGTGGCCCGCACGCTCGACATCTTCGGCCTGCCCGCGCGCCCGATCCGCCGGGTCGTCCTGATCGGCGCGGGCAACATCGGCCGCGCCGTGGCCCGCGTGCTGGACGACAGCCCCGAGGTCACGCTGCGGCTGATCGAGGCCGACCGCGAGCGGGCCGAGGTTGCGGCCGAGCGGCTGCGCCGCGCGGTCGTGCTGCACGGCGACGGCATGTCGATCGACCTGATGGCCGAGGCGGGGGTGCCAAAGGCCGACGCGGTGCTGACGCTGACCGCCAACGACCATGTCAACATCCTTGCCGCCGTCCGGGCGCGGCAGGCGGGCGCGGGCATGGTGGTGGCGCTGATCAACGACCCCTCGCTGCTGACGCTGGCCTCGTCCCTCGGGATCGACGCGCAGATCAGCCCCCGCGCCGTCAGCGTGTCCAGCATCCTGCGCCACATCCGCCGCGGCCGGGTCCGGGACGTCTATGCCCTGGGCGACGCCGAGGCCGAGCTGATCGAGGCGCAGGTGCTGCCCGGCTCTCCGCTTGCGGGGCAGGCGGTGCGCGATCTGGAACTGCCGAAAGGGGCGCTGATCGCCGCCATCGAGAAGCCGGGCGCGCTGCTGAAGCCGCGGCCCGACACCCGGATGGACCCCGGCGACCTGGTGCTGATCTTCGCCCTCTCGGGCGACATCGAGGAGGTCGAGCGCCTGCTGCAGGTCTCGGCCGACTGGTTCTGATGGATCGGCTCGCCCGCCTGCCCGTGCTGATCATCGCCGGGCTGGCCGTCGCGCTGGCGATGCTGATCCCCGCCGCCCATGCCGAGGCCATCGGAGACCGCCGCATCGCCGCCATCTTCGCGGGTTCGGCCGCCGGCGCGCTGGTGCTGGGCGCGATGCTTGCGCTGGCGACGGCCGCCACGCCCGCCTCCGCGCCCTCGCGCGGCGTGCTGGGCACGCTTCTCGGCGTCTATGCCGGGCTGCCGCTGGTCTGTGCCCTCCCTTTTGCCCTGGTCATGCCTGACACCGGCCTTTTCAACGCCTGGTGGGAGATGCTGTCCTGCCTGACCACCACCGGCGCCACGCTTTACGCCGCCGACCTGGTGGCCCCGACGCTGCATCTGTGGCGCGGCCTCGTGGGCTGGCTGGGCGGGCTGTTCATCCTTGTCGCCGCGATCGCCCTGATGGCGCCGGTCCGCGTGGGCGGGTTCGAGATCATGGACCGCACGACCGGCGCGGATGAACGGTTCGAGCGGCCAGGCGGCGGCTCGGGCCTGCGGCCGGACCGGGACCATGCCGTCCCTCCCGGCGACCCGGCCTTGCGGCTGATCCGCTGGGGCCTTGCCATCGCGCCGCTTTACGCGGGCGCGACCGGGGCGCTGTGGCTGGGGCTGATGATGACCGGGGACCATGCGCTGAACGCGCTGATCCGCGCCATGGGAACCCTGTCCACCAGCGGCGTCGGCCTTGACGCGCGGCCTGTCGGCGCCAGCGGCGGCATGGCGGCCGAGGCGCTGGTCGCCGCCTTCATGCTGACCGCTCTGACCCGCCGCGCCTGGCCGGGCGGGGGCGAGTTGCAGGTCACCCGCCGCCTGCGCCACGACCCCGAACTGCGCGTCGCCGCGGGACTGGTGGCGCTGGTGACGCTGACGCTGGTGCTGCGCCCCTTCTTCGGCGCCTTTCTGGAAGACGTCCAGCCGGTGACCACGCCCGAACCCGCGGCCCCGAACCTTGCCGGCGGACTGGCCCGCGCCGCCGGGGCCGCCTGGGGCAGCCTGTTCACGGCGCTGTCCTTCCTGACCACGACGGGCTGGACCTCGATGCACTGGGAAGGGGCGCGGGCCTGGGCGGGGCTGTCGGCGCCGGGGCTGATGCTGGCTGGCCTGGCCATCATGGGGGGCGGCGTCGCCACCACCGCGGGGGGCGTCAAGCTGCTGCGGGTCTTTGCGCTGGCGCTGCATGCAAGGCGCGAACTGGACAAGATCGTCCACCCCGCCTCGGTCGCGGGCGGCGGGCCGATGATCCGGCGGCTGCGGGGATCGGGGGCCTATCTGTCCTTCATCTTCTTCATGGTCTTCGCGCTGTCGGTGGTTCTGACCATCGCGCTGGTGTCGCTGCGGCCCGTGGCCTTCGAGACGGCGACGATCCTCAGCGTCGCCGCCCTGACCAACACCGGCCACCTGGCCGAGGCGATCCCCCTGACCCCGGTGTTCGAGGGCAGCGCCGGGATCGCCGGCTCGCCCTGGCAGGGCTGGGCGGGGCTTGCTCCCTTCACCAAGGCGGTTCTGGCGGCGGCCATGGTGGCAGGGCGGCTTGAGATGCTGGCGATCCTCGCCTTGCTGACCCCGGGCGCATGGCGGCGCTGACGGGTGCCGATGCCCGCGGGGTGCGGAAGACTGTCGCCCCCAGCCCTTGAGTCCGGAATGCGGCTCAAGCCCGGCTGGGGCAGCGTGCCTTGTCCGAGCGGGTGAAACGACAGGCCAGGCAGAGGATCGGCCGCGGCGCCGCTTCCTTTCGCCCGAGGAGGGCGCAGCGTGGCGAAAGGGAAACACCTGTGGCGCAATTCCCTGCGCGCCTTGTCACATTGACGCGCATGACCTTAATGTGAACGCAACGCCGCAATAACAAGAAAAGGTGTCCCGCATGGCCGGCGACAAGCAGAACCTTCAGGACGCCTTCCTGAACCATGTCCGAAAGGCCAAGGTTCCGGTCACGATCTTCCTGATAAACGGCGTCAAGCTGCAGGGCGTGATCACCTGGTTCGACAATTTCTGCGTGCTGCTGCGCCGCGACGGCCAGTCGCAACTGGTCTACAAGCACGCGATCTCGACGATCATGCCCGGCCAGCCCATCAGCCTGTATGAAGGCGAGGACTGAGTGGCCGAGCCGCAGTCGACCGAAACGCGGCGCACGCCCGCCTTCGTCATCCACCCCGACCTCGGTTCGCGCCGCGACCAGCGCCGCTCGCCCGATCTTGCGCTAGAGGAAGCGGAGGCGCTGGCCCGTGCCCTGCCCGCGATCGAGGTCGTGGGCAGCACGGTGGCCAGGCTGCGCAACCCCTCTCCGGGCACGCTGTTCTCCTCGGGCAAGCTGGAAGAACTGGGAGAGGCGATCCGCGCGGCCGAAGCCGAGCTGGTCCTGATCGACGGTCCCGTCACTCCAGTCCAGCAGCGGAACCTGGAAAAGCACCTGGACGTGAAGATCCTGGACCGCACCGGCCTGATCCTGGAAATCTTTGCCGACCGGGCGCGGACGCGAGAAGGGGTGCTGCAGGTTGAACTCGCGGCGTTGTCCTATCAGCGGACCCGGCTGGTGCGGGCCTGGACCCACCTCGAACGCCAGCGCGGGGGCTTCGGCTTCGTCGGCGGTCCCGGCGAGACGCAGCTCGAGGCCGACCGCCGCGCCATCGACGACCAGATGGTGCGCCTGCGCCGCCAGCTTGAACGGGTGACGCGCACCCGCAGCCTGCACCGCGCGGCCCGCGCCAGGGTCCCCTATCCGATCGTCGCGCTGGTGGGCTATACAAACGCCGGCAAGTCCACGCTGTTCAACCGCCTGACCGGGGCCGAGGTGCTGGCCAAGGACATGCTCTTCGCCACACTCGATCCCACGATGCGGGCGATCCACCTTCCTTCCGCCGATGGCGAGGCGCGGGGCCGCCGGATCATCCTGTCGGACACGGTGGGCTTCATCTCGGACCTGCCGACGGAACTCGTCGCCGCCTTCCGCGCCACGCTGGAGGAGGTGCTGGAAGCCGACCTGATTCTGCATGTCCGCGACATCAGCCACCCGGAAACCGAGGAACAGGCGGGCGACGTCGGCGACATTCTCGACAGCCTGGGCGTGGATGAGGACGTGGCGCTGATCGAGGTCTGGAACAAGATCGACGCCCTGTCGGACGAGACCCGCGCCGCCCTGCGCCGCACCGACGCCCGCCGCGCCGACGTGCAGGCGGTCAGTGCCCTGACCGGAGAGGGCCTGCCCGACCTCATCGCCGCCATCGACCAGCGCCTGTCCGAAGTGCTGGACGAACCGCGCGAGTCTGGCGTTGTCACGCTGCCCCACGCCGAGGGCCGTCGCCGCGCCTGGCTGCACGAAGCGGGCGTGGTGGAACGCGAGGAACAGACCGAGGAAGGATCGCGCCTCAATGTCCTCTGGACCCGGCGCCAGCAGATGGCCTTCGATGCCCTGAATGGAGAAACGGGCCGCACCGAGCCGGAGGATGACGATGATCCGCCCCCGCGCATCGGCGGATGGGACCCTCTGGGCAAGGATTGACGCCGGATCGGGGGCCAGCCCCCGGACCCCCGGGATATTTCCAGCCGAAAGACAGGGACCGCGAAAGCCAAAGTCTCGTCTTTCGGCCCCAAATATCCCCGCCGGAGGCGTCGGAGCGGTGCAGCCCGCGCGGCGCTGGACGCCCTATTTCGCCATCACCTCGTCCTCGACCCGCATGCCGCCCACGACACCCAGCGACTTGAGCTTGCGGTGCAGGGCTGACCGCTCCATGCCCACGAACTGCGCAGTGCGGCTGATGTTGCCGCCGAAGCGGTTGATCTGCGCCAGCAGGTATTCGCGCTCGAAGAGTTCCCGCGCCTCGCGCAGCGCCAGCGCGGTGATCTGGGGGCCAAGCGCTAAGGCCTCGCCGTTATCGGGGGTCGCGCCCTGGGGTTCCAGTTCCGCAGGCTGGATCGGGCCGGTGCCTTCGCCCAGGATCAGGACCCGCTCCATCACGTTGCGAAGCTGGCGGATGTTGCCCGGCCAGCGCATCGCCTGCAGGGCGGCGACGGTTTCATCCGGCAGGGCGCGCAGCGGCAGCGCTTGGCTGGTGTGGAACTGCTCGATGAAATGGTGGGCGAGTTCGGCGATGTCCTCGCGCCGTTCCGCAAGGCCGGGCACCTGTACGGGAACGACGTTCAGGCGATCGTAAAGCTCCTGTCGGAAGCGGCCGGCGGCGATCTCGGAACCCAAGTCCCGGTTGGTCGAGGAGATCACCCGCAGGTCCACCCTCACCCGGTCGCTTCCGCCCGCGCGGGTGAACTGCTGCTCGGTCAGCACCCGCAGGATCTTGGGCTGGGTGCCCAGCGGCATGTCGGCGACCTCGTCGAAATAGATCACCCCGCCATGGGCCTGTTCCAGAAGGCCCGGCTCGATCCCGCGCTCGGGCGTTTCGCGGCCGAACAGGACTTCCTCCATCCGCTCGGGCTCGATGGTGGCGCAGGGGACGGCGACAAAGGGCGCCTCGGCACGGGGCGAATGGGCGTGGATGTAGCGGGCGGCCAGTTCCTTGCCCGCGCCCGGCTCGCCCGTCAGCATCACCCGGCCGTTCGACCTGGCGACCTTGTCGAGATTGTCGCGCAGGCGCCGGAAGGCCGCGGAATGGCCCAGCATCTCGGCCGCCGAAACCTCGCGCCGGCGCAACTGGCTGTTTTCCCGCCGCAACCGGCTGGTTTCCATCGCCCGGGTGATGACCACCATCAATTGGTCGATATTGAAGGGCTTTTCGATGAAGTCATAGGCGCCCTGCTTGATCGCGGCCACCGCGATCTCGATGTTGCCGTGCCCCGAGATGATGACGACGGGCACCGAGGGGTTGTTGCGCTTGACCTGCTTGAGGATGTCGATCCCATCCATCCGGCTGTCCTTGAGCCAGATGTCCAGGATCATCAGCGCCGGCTCCTCGGCGTTGATGGCGGCCAGCGCCTCGTCGGCATTGGCGGCGGTGCGGGTCTTGAACCCTTCGTCGCCCAGGATGTCGGCGATGAGTTCGCGGATGTCGCGCTCATCGTCCACGATCAGGATGTCGCTCATGTGCCTGTCGCCTCTTCGAGTTTATGTTTGCGCGAAGGGGCCAGCCGGACGGGCTGGCGTTCGCGGGGCAGTCTGACTTCGGCCATCGCGCCGCGGTGGCCGCCGGCATCGGGGGGCGCGTCGGTCAGCGTCAGCGAACCGCCATGCTCCTCGACGATCTTCTTGACGATGGGCAGCCCCAGCCCGGTGCCGCCCTGCTTCAGCGTCACGTAAGGCTCGAACAGCCGGGCGCGGTCCTCGGGCAGGCCCACGCCGTTGTCGCAGATGCGGATCGTGACCGCATCGGGGCGGGCCTCCAGCGCCAGTTCGACCTGCGGGGTCCAGTCGCCGGGCGGGCGGTCGCGCAGGGCCTCGCCCGCGTTCTTCAGAAGGTTGGTGAAAACCTGCCCCATCATGCCGGCGTCGCAGTCCACGATCACCGGCTCGTCGGGGATGCGGGCCGCGACCCCGCCCGCGATCGCATCCCGCTGCAGCACGATCGCCTCGCGCAGCAGCGCGGCGATGTCGGTTTCGCTGCGGTCGGGATCGGGCATCCGGGCGAAGCGGCTGAACTCGTCCACGATCCGGCGCAGGTCGTTGGTCTGGCGGATGATGACATCGGTATATTGCGCCAGCGCCTCGCGGTCCTCGTCCGAACTCGCGAGCTTGCCGAACTTGCGCCGGATGCGTTCGGCCGAAAGCTGGATGGGCGTCAGGGGGTTCTTGATCTCATGGGCCACGCGCCGGGCCACGTCGCCCCAAGCGGCCATGCGCTGCGCCGTCACCAGCTCGGTCACGTCATCGAAGGCGATGACATAGCCCGCGACGGACCCGTCCTCGGCCTGCCGCGCGGCCATGCGGACCAGCAGGCTTTCGATGCGCCCGTCGCGATGCAGCCGCACCTCGTCCTGCACGCTGTCGGCGACCGATCCCTGAAGGCGTGCGAACAGCGGCCCGAACTCGGGCACCACCTCCAGCAGCGGGCGGTCCTCGGCGGACGGGTCGAGGCCCAGCAGCCGCAGCGCCGAGCGGTTGACGAAGTCGATCCGCTCGTCATCCCCCAGCCCGATCACCCCGGCCGTGACCGAGGTCAGCACGCTGTCGAACAGCCGCCGCTGTTCATCCGTCGCACGGTAGCTTTCGACCAGCTCGACCCGCTGCTGCTTCAGCGCCTGGGTCATGCGGTTGAAGCTTTGCCCGAGCGTCTGGATCTCGTCGCCGGTATCCGGCTCGGGCACCTGCACGTCCAGGTTCCCCTCGCCTACCTGCTCGGATGCTGCCGCAAGCCGCCCGATGGGCCGGGCCAGCCGTTCCGCGAACCACAGCCCCAGCCAGATCGCGCCGGCCACCAGCAGCAGCGCGAAGCCGAGGTAAAGCAGCGAGAACTCGAACAGCACCCGGCTGCGGGTGCGTTCGAGCTGCTGGTATTCGCCCACCGTGGCGCGGGTGTCATCCAGAAGGCCCAGCAGGTCGCCGTCCACGTCCCGGGTGACGTAAAGATAGCGGTTCGGCAGCCGGTCCAGGTGGACGAGCGCACGGAACTCGTTGTTCTGCCAGTCCTCGACCAGCAGCGTGCCATCCCGGTCGGCGGACAGAAGCTGCGCCTCGGTCGGCTGCTCATACCAGAAGCGGTAGCTGCGGTCGCCGCGCGCCCGGATCGCGCCGGTCGCGTCGATGACATAGGCTTCCCGCAACCCGCGCTGGATCAGCGCCTGCCCGTCGGTCAGCACGGCGCGGATGGTGCCGTCATCCAGAAAGGGCATGGCGCGTGCGGCCTCGTTCAGGACGCGGGCCAGAAGCTCGGCATCCTCGGCCAGATCGCGGCGGTGTTCGTCCTGATAGGCCTCGGCCGCCGACAGCGAGGTGGCGACGACCTGCTGCACCCGGCCGGAAAACCAGCCTTCAAGCCCGATGTTGACCGTCAGCCCCGCAAACAGCGCGACCAGCACCGTCGGGACCAGCGCCAGCGCGGTGAAGACCCCGACCAGCCGCATGTGCAGCCGCGAGCCGGCAGCGGCCGACTTGCGCGCGGTCAGGATCGCCGCCATCCGCGCGCCGACCACCCCCGTCAGCAGCAGGATGTAGATGAGGTCGGCCAGGAAGATCAGCCGCAGCCCGGTGCTGGCCGTATACTGGCTGAGCGGCCCCATGACGACATAGGTCGCGACCGCAAGCACCGGCCCCAGCACGGCCAGGAACAGCGTCGCCGCGTTGCGGACGCGCCGCTGCCGGCGCAGACGCGCCAGCCGTTCCCAGGGTCGCCCCGCGATTGCGTGTGCCACCGTGTCTGCCTCGCCTCGGTCGCCGCTGTGTCGCGGCTTCTTGTTGCACAGGCGTTACGTGCCCCTGTGTCGCTGTGACCGTTTTACATCAGGCGGCGGCGTCGTGTCACCTCGATATTCAGGTCGTTCACTTTCTTGCGAAGCGTGTTCCGGTTGATCTGCAGAAGATCGGCGCAGCGAAGCTGGTTTCCGTTGCACGCGTCCAGCGCGATCTGGATCAGAGGGCGTTCAACCTCGCGCAGAATCCGCTCATAAAGGCCGGGTGGCGGAAGCTGGTCGCCATGCAGGTCGAAATATCGTTGCAGGTGCTGCTCGACGACCTCGGACAGCGGGCGCGAGGGATCGATGCGGGGCGAGGCGACGCGCGGCGCGCCCGGCGTGGGCAGCGCACCCGCCATGTCCTCGGCCTCGATTAGCGGCCCTTGGGCGGTCAGCGCCAGGCGGCGCAGCAGGTTGTCGAGTTCCCGCAGGTTGCCGGGGAACGGGTGCGCGCGCAGCGCCTCCATCGCGCCGTCCGACAGCACGGTTGCCCCCTGCCCCACGCGGTCCAGCATCAGCCGCGCCAGCGCCGGCAGGTCGTCCAGCCGCGACCGCAGCGGCGGCACCATCACCACCATGCCTGCCAGCCGGTAGTAAAGGTCGGGCCGCAGCCGCCCGGATTCGGCCTCGCTCTCGGGATCGGGGCCGGTGGTGGCAACCAGGCGGGGGGCGCGGGCGCGGTCGGGGCCGCTTTCGACGGCCTCGATCAGGCTGGACAGGCGGGCCTGCAGCCCCGGCTCCATCGCCGCCGCGTCCTCGAGGATCAGAGTGCCGCCCTGCGCTTCGGACAGCCGGGCGGAAAGCGCTTCCGCGCTGTCCACCGGGCCCAGCCGCACCAGCGGGCCGTCGCGGCGGTCGCTGAGTTCGTGCAGCGCCTGCGCCAGCGTGCTGCGGCCTGCGCCCGGCTCGCCCGCGACGATCACGGGCAGGTCGGTGTTGACGATCCGCGCCACGCTGCGGAACAGCGCCTGCATGACCGGCGTGTGGCCGATCAGCGAGATGCCCTGCGGGATGGGCGCTGGCTCGGCCACCGGGGCAGGCTCGCGGCGCTTGCGTCGTTCCAGCCCCGCGCGGACGCGGGCCATCAGGTCCGGCAGGTCGAATGGCTTGGGCAGGTAGTCGAAGACCGAGGCTTCGGTCGCCCGGATCGCCGTCACGATGGAATTCTGCGCCGAGATCACGATCACCGGCAGATCCGCCCGCGCGCGGGAAATCGAGGGGATCATGTCCAGCCCGTTGCCGTCGGGCATCATCACGTCGGTCACGACCAGATCGCCAGTCCCGTCCTCGACCCAGCGCATCAGCTGGCCCAAGCTGCCCGTCGCATGGACCCGGCAGCCGGCGCGGGTCAGCGCCTGGGTCAGCACCGTGCGGATGGTGCGGTCGTCGTCCGCGATCAGAACGGTTCCATCCATCAGAACTCTCCTTTTCCGGCAAGCGGCAGGGATACGCGAAACAGGGTGCGGCCGGGGCGGCTGTCCACGCGGACCAGCCCGCCATGCTCGGTCACGATCTTGCCGACCAGCGCGAGGCCGAGGCCGGTGCCGTTTTCCCGCCCCGACACGAAAGGCTCGAAGATCTGGTCGGCGATGGCTTCGGGGATGCCGGGGCCGTTGTCCTCGACCTCGACCCGCAGACCGAGATGCGAGCCATCCGGCGCCCGGGCTTCGCCGTCATAAGCGGTGCGAAGGCGGATCAGCGCGGGACCGGCGCCAGCGGCCCGGGCTTCCCGCGCCACCGCCTCGGCGGCATTCCGCAGAAGGTTCAGCACGACCTGCATGATGCGCCCCGGATCGATCAGCGCGGGCGGCAGCGAGGGGTCGTAGTCGGTCACGATCCGGGGTGCGGCCCCGCCCAGCGCCATGCTGCGGCGGGCACGGTCGAGGATGTCGTGGATGTTCACCGGCTGAAGCCGGGGCGGCGAGGTGTCGCCGAAACGCTCGACCTCCTCCAGCAGGGCGACGATGCGGCGGCTTTCGGCCACGATCAGGTCGGTCAGTTCCCGGTCCTCGGGGCCGAGGCCCTCGGACAGAAGCTGCGCCGCGCCCCGGATGCCGGCCAGCGGGTTCTTGATCTCATGCGCCAGCATCTCGGCCATGCCGATGGCGCTGCGGGCGGCGCGGCGGGGAAAGGCATCCTCGGGATCAGCCTCGGGGCGGATGAGGGCGACGACGCCGCCAGCCTGCAGCGCGGTCAGGTGCAGCCCGGCGCGGCGGGCGGTCCAGCCGCCGGCGCGGTCGCCTATCTGGAAGCGGACGCGGGGATGGACCGCCTCGCCCCCGGCGGCCTGCGCGATCAGCGGCCCCAGTTCGGGCTCCACCCGCAGGCGGGCGAACAGCGCCGGGTCGTCGGGCCTCAGCCCCGCCACGCCACGGGCCGAGAGGTTCAGCCACAGTTTCGCCGCCTCGTTCAGCCCGGTGAAGCGGCCTGCGGCATCGAAGCTCACAACCGGGATCGGCAGGGCCTCCAGCACCTCGCGGGGATCGGGCGAGGCGAGGGCGCCGGTCATGCGGCCTCTGCCTCTCCAGGCGCGCCCGAGAAGACGGCGCGGATCGCGGCTGCGGCGGCTTGGGGGGTGGCGGCGGCCATCAGCGCGGCGCGGGCGGCGGTCAGGTCGGCCAGGCCCGCGCCTTCGGCATACCAGCCGAGGTGCTTGCGGGCGATGCGCATCCCCAACTCGCGGCCATAGTGCAACAGGATGTCGGCGTGATGTTCCGCCACCGCATCGGCCAGCGCCGCGCCTTGCGGCACATCCGGCGCGGGCGTGCCGTGGTTCGCGGCGGCGATCTGTGCCAGCCGCCAGGGCGCGCCCTGGGCGCCGCGGCCGACCATGACCGCATCCGCCCCCGACAACGTGCGCGCCCGCATGGCCGAACCCGCGTCCACCACATCACCATTGGCGATCAGGGCCAAGTCCGGCACCGCCTCGCGCACCGCGCGGATGGCGGCCCAGTCGGCTTGGCCGGTGTAGAACTGCGCCCGCGTCCGCCCGTGAACGGCGATCATCCGAACGCCTGCATCCCGCGCCCGGCGGGCGAGGTCGGGCGCGTTCAGGCAATCGGCATCCCAACCGAGCCGCATCTTCAGCGTCACCGGCAGATCGGGGACGGCGCCCACCACCGCCTCGATCAGGGACAGCGCGCGATCGGGCTCGCGCATCAGCGCCGCGCCCGACAGCCCGCCCGTCACCTTGCGGGCGGGGCAGCCCATGTTGATATCG
>NZ_JAUNPC010000198.1 GCF_030536915.1 Paracoccus sp. (in: a-proteobacteria) | reverse complement strand
TCGCTGTCCTGTCCCCTGGCTGCCGGCGTCCCCAGAACGCTTTTCACCATCATGGGTGCATTAGTGTCCTCATCGCCCCGTCTGTCAAGCGTGCGCTGCTGTTGCGCCGCAACACCTGCCCGATCCCGAAAGGAAATATCGGTATCATAGGTTATGGGGGACATGCAGGATGTCCCCTATTCCGCCGAAGATGTCCCCTATTCCCGTGCGGCGGGACCAGGGATGTCCCCCAATTCCCGGGGGTCCTCCGCCCCTGCCCGGTCCGGCAACGGACCGGACGCCCGCCCCCGATTCGGCGCAACGGGACGCGGGCTGTGGCAGGATGGGCAGCAGAGGCCCGCTTTCCGTGATTCAGCAGAAAATGACTTTGCGCAAAATGCGAATTCCGCGTTAAAAGCGGATTCATGAAAAACAGCGTCCTGCAGAATGGGGAAAAGATGTATTCGCACGAAGACCTCGCGCGGCTTCAACGGCAGTCGCTGCGGATGCAGGGCTGGATCCGGCGCCAGACCTTCAGCCCGGCCGACGAGAAGACCCTGCGCCGGTTTTCCAGCTGGGAGGTGGCCGAGCTGATCTTCCGCATCAACCAGTCCACCTTCCGCGGCAAGCTGGCGGACGAGCCGAACCTTCCCCTCGGGGAAGTTCTGGACGACGGCCGCCAGCGCTGGTTCAGCCTCGACGAGATCAACGAATTGCGCCGCCGCATCCGCATCAACCGCAAGTCGCTGATGCCGCCGCGGCCCGCGGGCAAGCGGGCGCTGCGGGCGGCCATCGCCAATTTCAAGGGCGGCGCCGGGAAAAGCACGGTGGCGCTGCATTTCGCCCATGCGGCGGCGCTGGACGGCTATCGGGTACTGGCGGTGGACTTCGACCCGCAGGCGACGCTGTCGCATTCCATGGGCCTGAACAACGTGGACGAGGATCACACCGTCTGGGGCATCATGGCCCGCGACCTCGAACGCGAGACCGACCGCATGAACGCCGCAGCCCAGGGGGCCGAATCCGGCACCGCCCTGCCCCGGCGCAAGCTGCCGGCCTCGATCCGCGACATGGGCCTCGGCGCGCTCAGGCCCGCCGATTTCATCCGCCCCACCGCCTGGTCCACCATCGACATCATCCCCAGCTGCGCCAACGCGGCCTTTGTCGAATTCGCCAGCGCCCAGTACCGGCACCTGAACCCGGAATGGACCTTCTTCGCCGCCGTCTCGCGCTTTCTCGACAGCCTGCCGGACGATGCCTATGACCTGATCTTCTTCGACTGCCCGCCCGCCATCGGCTACCAGTCGATGAACGCGGTCTTCGCGGCCGACATGCTCTACATCCCCTCCGGCCCCGGCTACTGGGAATACGATTCCACCACCAGCTTCATCGGCCAGCTTGCCGAGGCGCTCGGCGACCTGTCCCACGGCTTTGAAAACTTCCCCGCGGGGAAGATCGCGCTGCCCAAGGCCTTCGCCGACCTGCGCTTCCTGATGACGCGCTTTGAGCCCTCGAACGAACTGCACCAGGCGATGCTGGGCGCCTTCCGCCAGGTCTTCGGCGAGCGGATGGCCGAGCATCCGATCGAACTGACCCGCGCCGTGGAACAGTCGGGCCGGTTCCTGTCCTCGGTCTACGAGATCGACTACCGCGAGATGACCCGCGGCACCTGGCGCCGCGCCCGCGCCACCTTCGACCGCGCCTATGAGGAATTCCGGGGCTATGCGCTGCAGGCCTGGGACAAGCTGGAGGACCGGGCATGAGCCGCAAGCGCCGGATGTTCGACATCGAACTGCCGAAGGACGACGAACCCGCCGCGGCAAAGGCGGGGGCGGAAACCTTCCCCGCGGGGAAGACCGACCAGCGCCGCGGCCCGATGGCGGCCGCCATTGTCGAGACGGCGGAATCGCAGCGCGACCGCGCCCGGATCGAGGCGGGCATCCGGGCCGAGAACGACGCCCTGGCGCAGGAACATGTCCGGCTGAAGCGGGCGGGCCTGATCGTGGACCTGGTGCCCCTGGACGCGGTCGACACCCGCAAGCTGATCCGCGACCGCACCCCGGCGCCGGACCCGGAACTGGGGGAAC
>NZ_JAUNPC010000122.1 GCF_030536915.1 Paracoccus sp. (in: a-proteobacteria) | reverse complement strand
ACCAGCGAGATCAAGATTTCGGTGCTGATCGACCGCAAGTATATGGAACTGGCCGTGCAGGCGCTGCATGATGCCTTCGATCTGGAAAAAGCCTGATTGACGCGCGCCGGTCACGGCCCGCTCGTGATCGCGGAAAGGGACGCGCCACCCATGCCCGAGCGGACGGAAAGCGAATCGCGCAAGCTGCTCAGGCGGCTGCGTGACACGCTGGCCGCCCCCGGCGACGGGCAGGCGCGGCTGGACAGCATCACCCACCACATCGCCGATTCGATGCGGACGCAGGTGTGTTCGATCTACCTGTTCTGTGATACCGACACGCTTGAGCTTTGCGCCACCGAAGGGCTGCGGCGGCAGGCCGTCCACAAGACGCGGCTGCGCCTGAACGAAGGACTGGTGGGCCGGGTGGCCCGCACCGGGCGGCCGGTCAACACCGCCGATGCGCCCTCCGAGCATGGTTTCCGCTACATGCCCGAAACCGGCGAGGAGGTCTTCCCCTCGTTCCTGGGGGTGCCGATCCAGCGCGTGGGCGAGCGGTTGGGGGTGCTGGTCGTCCAGTCCCGCGAGGCGCGGGAATATTCCGAGGACGAGATCTACGGGCTGGAAGTCGTGGCGATGGTGCTGGCCGAGATGGCCGAACTGGGCGCCTTCCTCGGCAACGACGCGCAGCTTTCGGCCCATCGCTTGCCCGTCGTCTTCCGCGGCGCCACCGGGCAGGAAGGCGCGGCCGAGGGACAGGTCTGGCTGCACGAGCCGCGCGTCGTCATCACCAACCCCGTCGGCGACGACCCCGAAAAGGAACGCGCGCGGCTGACCGAGGCGGTGGCCATGCTGCGCCAGACCGTGGACGAGATGGTCAACAACGCCGACCTGACTGGCGGCGACGGCGAGGGGGTGCTGGAAGCCTACAGGATGTTCGCCCGCTCGCGAAGCTGGCTCAGGCGGATGGAGGAGGACATCGATCTGGGGCTGTCGGCCGAGGCGGCGGTGGAAAAGGAACAGTCCCACGCCCGCGCCAAGCTGGAAAGCACGACGGACCCCTATCTGCGCGACCGGCTGCACGACCTAGACGACCTGTCGAACCGGCTTCTGCGGATCCTGACCGGGCAGGGGCGCGACAACGGCATCCCCATGCCCGCCAATCCGATCCTTGTCGCACGCAACATCGGCCCGGCCGAGCTGCTGGAGTACGGCCGCAGCTTGCGCGGCGTCGTGCTTGAGGAAGGCTCGGTCGGAAGCCATGCCGTGATCGTGGCCCGAGCGCTGGCGATCCCGCTGGTGATCCATGCTGGGCGCATCACCGCCGAGGCGCTGAACGGCGACCCGATCCTTGTGGATGGCGACAGCGGCCTCGTCCACCTGCGCCCCGAGGATACCGTCGCCGCCGCCTTCCGCGACAAGATCGCGATGCAGACCGAGGCGCAGAAAAGTTATGCGGGCCTGCGCGACCTGCCCGCGCAGGCGCTGTGCGGCACGACCGTCAAGCTGCTGATGAACGCCGGGCTGATGGCCGACCTGCCCAGCCTGGAAGGCTCGGGCGCCGAGGGGGTGGGTCTCTTCCGCACGGAACTGCAGTTCCTGATCCGCACCCGCGTGCCCCGCCGCAGCGAGCTTGCGGCTTTGTATCGCCGCGTCATGGACAACGCCCGCAGCAAGCCGGTGATCTTCCGCACGTTGGACATCGGCTCGGACAAGGTGCTGCCCTACATGAAGCGCATCGACGAGCCGAACCCCGCGATGGGCTGGCGCGCGATCCGCGTTGGGCTGGAAAAGCGCGGCGTGCTGCAGATGCAGTTGCAGGCGCTGATCCGTGCCGCCGAGGGGCGCGACCTGCACGTCATGTTCCCCTTTGTCGCGGATTGCGACGAATATTTCGAGGGCCGCGCCATGCTGATGGCGCAACTGGACCGCGAGGCGGCGCTGGGCCATGCGCCGCCCACCAGCGTCCGCGTCGGCGCGATGCTGGAAACCCCGTCGCTGGCCTTCGCGCCCGAGCATTTCTTCCGCGCCTGCGATTTCATTTCCATCGGCGGCAACGACCTCAAGCAGTTCTTCTTCGCCGCCGACCGGGAAAACGAGCGGGTGCGCAAGCGCTATGACACCCTGTCGGTGCCCTTCCTGAACCTGATCCAGATGATCGTGGACCGCTGCGCCGCGCTGGACGTGCCGCTGAGCTTCTGCGGCGAGGATGCCGGCCGGCCGGCCGAGGCCGCAACCCTGGCGGCGCTGGGATTGCGGGTGCTGTCGATGCGCCCGGCCTCGATCGGGCCGGTCAAGGCGCTGCTGCGCCGCACCGACCTGGCCGCACTGAGGGCGCTGATCGACGCCGAGCGCGCGGCGGGCGCCGTGACCCTGCGTCCGGCCGTGGCCCGCTTCCTCGATCTCGCCTAGCGGCAGGCCGCCAGTGCCTTTCCGACCGAGCGGATCAGTTCGGGATACATCCCCGGCCCGAGCGCAATCGAATCCCCTGCCGGGTCCACGACGGCGGTCTTCACGCCGCGCCCCCGGAACACCGTCTCCAGAAGGTCGGGGTCGAACTGCGGCTCGGTCAGGGCGCAGGTGACGTCCAGATCGGCCACCCGGTCGCGCAGCTCGGCGATGCGGGCGGGGCCGGGGGGCGAGGCATCGCTGAGCGCGATGGCGCCCACCGCCGTCAGGCCGAAGCGGTGTTCGAAATACTGGTAGGCGTCGTGGAAGACGATGAAGCGCAGGTCCTGCAGGGGGGCGACGATGGTGCGCGTATCCTCGACCGCCGCGTCGATCTGCGCGACGCCCGCCGCGGCATTGGCGTGGTAGCGGGCCGCGTTGTCCGGGTCGGCCCCGGCCAGCGCCTCGGCGATCACCCCCAGCCAGATCTTGCCGTTTTCGGGGTCGAGCCAGGCGTGGGAGTCGATGGGGCCGCCTGCCGCATGATCGTGGTGGTGATCGTGCCCATGGTCCTCGTCGCCATGGTCATGCGGCTCGAAGGTGGCGCCGGTCCGCATGGGCAGGGTGATCGTATCGGGCTGTTCCAGCAGCCGCAGCCGCTTGGCCGATCCGGCCAGCGAGGTCAGGGGCCGGTCCATCCAGGGCGAAAGCTGCGGCCCGATCTTGATGATGACATCGGCCTCGCGCAGCTTTTTCGCGTCCGAGGGCTTCAGCGCGTAGAAATGGGGCGAGCCGCCCGGCGGGATCAGCAGGTCGGGCTGTCCCACCCCTGCCATCACCTGCGACACCAGCGAATGGACGGCGGCGATGTCGGCCACGACCTTCGGCGGCTCGGCCCAGGCCGGGACGGCGAGGACGGCGGTCAGTGCCGCGAAAAGCAGGGATCGTGGCATGATCTTCCACTCCGGTCTGGAACATTCCGGCGAGTTATAGTATAACGTTTCCGCCGTCAATAATCGTGAGGGGCGCCATGCACGACCATGACCGCTGCATTGCCAAGGCGATGGCCCATGTCGATTCCGCCTGTGCCGAGGAAGGCCTGCAGATGACGCCGGTGCGCCGCCGCGTGCTGGAAATCCTGCTGGAAGGGCATCGGGCGCTGGGCGCCTATGAGATCCTCGACCGTTTGCGGGCCGAGGGCTTGGGCAGCCAGCCGCCGGTCGCCTACCGCGCGCTGGACTTCCTGCGCCGCGCGGGCTTCGTCCACCGGATCGAGACGCTGAACGCCTTTGTCGCCTGCACGAAAGGCGGCGAGGGCCATGTTCCCGCCTTCCTGATCTGCCGCCAGTGTCACCGGGTGATCGAGGCTTCGGCCGAACCCGCGCAGGGCCAGCTTGAAAGCGCGGCCGAAGGCGCGGGCTTCGCCATCGAGACTGCCGTGCGCGAGGCCGAGGGGCTTTGCGCCGCCTGCCGGACGGCCGCGTGACCGGCGGCGGCGAGCCTCTGGTGGCGCTGGCGGGCGTCTCGGTCGCGATGGGCGGCCAGGCGGTCCTGACGGGCATCGACCTGACCATCCGGCGGGGCGAGATCGTGACGGTCGTCGGCCCGAACGGGTCCGGCAAGACCACCCTGATGCGGGTGATCATCGGCGCGGTGAGGCCCGATGCAGGCAGGCTGGCGCGGGCGCCGGGCCTGCGGCTCAGCTATGTGCCGCAGCGGCTGGCGATCGACCCGACCATGCCGATGACCGTGGGGCGCTTCATGAACCTGCCGCATCGGCGCGATCCGCCCGCCATCGCCGGGGCGCTGGACCGCGCCGGGCTGGCGGGGCTTCAGGCCCGCCCGCTCGCCGGGCTGTCGGGCGGGCAGATGCAACGGCTGCTGCTGGCGCGTGCGCTGCTGAACCGGCCGGACCTGCTGATCCTCGACGAAGGCACGGCGGGGCTGGACCAGCCCGGCGTCGCCGCCTTCTACGAACGGATCGAGCAGGTGAACCGGGACACCGGCTGCGCGGTGCTGATGGTCAGCCATGATTTGCAGGTGGTGATGCGGGCCTCGGACCACGTGATCTGCCTGAACGGCCATATCTGCTGCGAGGGAACGCCCGAGACCGTCTCGATTTCGCCCGCCTATCTGGGCCTGTTCGGGGGCGGAGCAGGGGCGCTGGCGCTTTATCGTCACCACCACACCCACAGCCACGACGATGGCCAGCCCTGCGCCCACGGCCACGAGGATGCCGCCTGATGCTGGACGATTTCATGCTGCGCGCGGGTCTGGGGGCGGTCGGGCTGGCTTTCGCCTGCGCGCCCCTGGGCTGCTTCGTCGTCTGGCGGCGCATGGCCTATTACGGCGACGCCACGGCTCATGCCGCGCTGCTGGGGGTCGCGCTGTCGCTGGCCTTCGCCCTGCCGCTGTTCCCTGCGGTGATCGTGGTCGCCTTGGTCATGGCGGCGGTGGTCGCGGGACTGGCCGGGCGGCAGTCGGTGGACGCGATGCTGGGCGTCCTGTCGCATGGGGCGCTGGCCGCGGGCATGGTCGCGGTCAGCTTTGTCCAGGGGGTGAGGACGGACCTGTCGGCCTATCTGTTCGGCGATATCCTGTCGGTGACATGGGCCGACCTGGCCCTGATCTGGGGAGGTGCTGCGCTGGTTGCGGCGCTGATCGCCTGGCGCTGGCCGGCGCTGCTTTTGTCCACGCTGTCGCCCGAGATGGCGGTGGCGGACGGCATCCGCCCGCGGGCCGAGCAATGGGTGTTGAACATCGCCCTTGCCCTGGTCGTCGCGGCCGGCATCCGCATCGTCGGCGCGCTGCTCGTCAGCGCCATGCTGATCATCCCCGCCGCCGCCGCCCGTCCCCTGGCGCGTTCCCCCGAGGCGATGGTGGCCATCACGGTCCTGATCGGCTCGGGTGCCGGGCTGCTGGGCCTCGGCGCGGCCTTCCGGCTGGACACGCCCACCGGCCCCACCATCGTCTGCGCGGCGGTGGCGCTGTTCGCCATGGTCACGGCGCTGACCCTGACCCGCCGCCGCATCGCCGCCTAAGGATTTTCCTGACCCATCGTCACCCCTCGCGCCTATAATCCGGTGCAGGGAGAGGCCGAATCATGGAGACACGCCATCACGCCGACCGCGTGATCGAGCGGACCTGCGCGTCCAACGACCTGACGCCGCTGACGGCAAGCTGGCGGCGGTCCGCCCTGCGCCATGGGCTGGACCCCGCCGCCCCGGTCCGGGCGCAACGGCTGACGGCGGCGGAACTCGCCGCCCGGCGCGAGGCCATGGGCGCCTTCCTGTCGGTCGCGGCCCAACCGGTGGACGAGCTTTACCGCCTCGTCAGCGGCTCGGGCTGCGCGGTCCTGCTGACGGACGCGGATGGCATCCTGCTGGATCGCCGCGCTCAGGTCGCCGACGCGGCAATCTTCGATGCCTGGGCGCTCGCCCCCGGCGCCGACTGGTCCGAGGCCGCGCAGGGCACTAATGGCGTCGGCACCTGCCTTGCGGAAGGGCGCGGCGTCATCATCCACCGCGACCAGCATTTCCTGTCCTCGAACATCGCGATGAGCTGCATCGACGCGCCGATCCACGGACCCGAGGGGCAGATCATCGCGGCGCTGGATGTCTCCAGCGCCCGGGCCGACGCGACCGAGGGGATCAACGCCCTGATCGCCGCCATGGTCGGCCAGTCCGCCCGCGCCATCGAGGCTGCCTGGTTCCGCGCGGCCTTTCCGGGCGCCCGCATCGTCGTGGCGGGCGAGGGGACCGAGGCGCTGGTTGCCGTGGACCGCGACGACCTCGCCATCGGCGCGACCCGCGCCGCCCGCCGGGCGCTGGGTCTGCCGAAGACCGGCCCGCTGAAGCCGCGCCCGCTGTCGGACCTGCTGGCCGAGGCGGGGGGCGGCGAGGGCGGGTTCGACCGCGCCGAGCGCGCCGCCGTGATCCGCGCGCTTGCCCGCGCCGAGGGCAACGTCACCGCCGCCGCCCGCGCGCTGGGCGTCGGACGGGCCACGCTTTACCGGCGGATGGGCCGGCTGGGGATTGCGCCCGAAGGCGCGCGTCCCGGAATTGAGACAGTCGGGCGGGACGATATCCGTCCCGCGAGTTGACCCGGTCCGCCCCCGTTTGCACGATATTGCCGTCCGGAAACGAGGA
>NZ_JAUNPC010000011.1:10105-46880 GCF_030536915.1 Paracoccus sp. (in: a-proteobacteria) | reverse complement strand
TGCTGGTCGTGGCCTACATGGTGGCCAGCTACGGGCTGTTCGGGGTCTTCGCCTCGGTCGCGGTGATCGTCAACGTCATCCTGATCCTGGCGATCATGGGGGCGATAGGGGCCACGCTGACCCTGCCCGGCATCGCGGGGATCGTGCTGACGGTGGGCACGGCGGTGGACGCCAACGTCATCATCTACGAACGCATCCGCGAGGAGCTGCGGGCCGGCAAGCGGGTGATGAAGGCCATCGACGACGGCTTCAACGAGGCGATGAGCGCGATCATCGACGCCAACGTCACGACCTTCATCGCGGCGCTGGTGATGTTCTTCCTCGGCTCGGGACCGGTCAAGGGCTTTGCCGTGACGCTGGTCATCGGCATCATGACCTCGGTCTTCACCGCGATCTACCTGACGCGGCTGATGATCGTGATCTGGCTGGAACGCCGCCGCCCGACCGAACTGGTGCTGTAAGGGGATCATCATGGCCTTCCGTCTGAAACTCGTCCCCGACAACACGAAGATCGACTTCTTCCGCTGGCAGTGGCTGACCACCGGCATCTCCTTCGTCCTGATGGTGGCCTCGGTCGTCATCACCCTGACGATGGGGCTGAACTTCGGCATCGACTTCAAGGGCGGCACCACGATCCGGGCGGAAAGCTCTACCGCCTTCGAGGTCGGCGACTACCGCCAGGCGCTTGAGGCGCTGGAGCTTGGCGATGTCTCGATCACCGAGGTCTTTGACCCGACCTTCGGTCCCGACCGCCACGTGGCGCAGATCCGCATCGGCGCGACCGACGACACCGGCTCGGTCACGCCCGAGGAACTGAACCGGATCGAGGCCGCGCTGCAGGTGGTCGATCCGAACGTCAGCTTCGCGGCGGTGGAATCGGTCGGCCCCAAGGTCTCGGGCGAGCTGATCATGACCGCCATCTACGCGGTCAGCGCGGCGGCTGTCGGCATCCTGCTGTATATCTGGCTGCGGTTCGAATGGCAGTTCGCGGTGGGGGCGGTCACGGCGCTGATCCATGACGTGCTGATCACGGTCGGGATCTTCTCGCTGTTCCAGTTGCGCTTTGATCTCACGACCATCGCGGCGCTGCTGACGATCCTGGGCTATTCGGTCAACGACACGGTGGTGGTCTTCGACCGGCTGCGCGAGAACCTGATCAAGTTCAAGACAATGCCGCTGATCGACATCATGAACCTGACGGTCAACGAGACGCTGTCCCGCACCGTGATGACCGCCATGACCACGGCGCTGGCGCTGGCGCCGCTGCTGATCTGGGGCGGGGACGTGATCCGCAACTTCGTCTTCGCGATGTTCCTGGGCGTCTTCATCGGGGCCTATTCGACGGTCTACCTGGCGAAAAGCATCGTGCTGTGGCTGGGCGTGCGCCGCGACTGGGGCAAGCCCGAAAAGACCCCAAAGGCCGAGCGGGACGAACTGGCGGGCACCCCCTTCCAGGATGCGCCCTGATGGCGATGCGGGAAACCGACTATCCCGGCGGTATCCCGGTGGACGGCTACGGTCCCGGCTTCTTCCGCGTGGCAGGGCAGGTGCATCATGGCCCGGTGCTGCTTGCCGGTGAAGACCTGCGGCCATGGGGCGGGCTGGATGACATCGACGGGCTGACAGTCCTCGGCGGGTCGGTCGACGTGCTGTTCATCGGCATGGGCGCCGAGATCGCGCGCCTGCCTGCGTCCATGATGGCCGCGCTTGAAGACGCGGGGCTGATGGTCGAGACGATGTCCACCCCCAGCGCCGCCCGCAGCTACAACCTCACGCTGTCCGAGGGGCGGCGCGTCGCCTGCGCGCTGATCCCCGTCTGATGCCGCTGGTCGAGGCGAGAAACCTCGCCGTGTCCCGCGGCGGCCGCCGGGCCGTCGAGGGCGTCGGCTTCACGCTGGACCGGGGCGAGGCGCTGATCCTGCGCGGCCCCAACGGCATCGGCAAGACGACCCTGCTGCGGACCGTGGCGGGCCTGCAGCCCCCGACCGAGGGCGAGGTGATCGCCGATCCAGACGCCATCGCCTATGCCGCCCATGCCGACGGGCTGAAGGGCGCGCTGAGCGTGATCGAGAACCTGCGCTTCTGGCGCGAGGTCTTCGGCGGCCCTCCGGTTGAGCCCGCGCTTGCGGCGATGGACCTGGCAGGCCTGGCCGAACGCCCGGCGGCGATGCTGTCGGCGGGGCAGAAGCGGCGGCTGGGCCTTGCCCGCCTGCTGGTGACGGGGCGAGCAGTCTGGGTGCTGGACGAGCCGACCGTCTCGCTGGATACGGGTTCGGTCGCATTGTTCGCGCAGGTGGTCCGCGCGCATCTGGCGCAGGGCGGGGCGGCGCTGATGGCAACCCACATCGACCTCGGGCTGCCCGAGGCGCGGGTGCTGGACCTTGGCGCCTATCGCGCGACTGCAGGGGCGCCTTCTCGTGCCCCGGCAAGCTTCGACGAGGCGTTCGGATGAGCGGCCCTGTCCCTGCGTCACTGCCGGAGCAGGGGTTTTGCACCCCTGCCTCGGGCTTTGCCCTTGGCTTACTGAAAACGGTCCAGTGGACCGTTTTCCGGGCGTTCGCCAGCCCGCAGGACATTCATGAACCGTCCGAAGCGTGGGCGTTATGCTCGCCCTGCTGATCCGCGACCTGAGGCTCGCCACGCGCGCGGGCGGGGGCTTCGGCCTGGGGCTGGCGTTCTTTCTGATCGTCTGCACGCTGGTTCCCTTTGGCGTCGGGCCGGAAGGAGGCACGCTGGCGCGGATCGCGCCCGGCATCCTCTGGGTCGGAGCGCTGCTGGCCTGCCTGCTGTCGCTCGACCGCATCTTCGCGCTGGACTGGGAGGACGGGAGCCTCGACCTTATCGCCACCGCGCCCGTGCCGATGGAAGGGGCGGTGCTGGTCAAGGCGGCCGCCCACTGGATCACCACCGGCCTGCCGCTGGTCGTGGCCGCGCCGGTCTTCGGCATCCTGCTGCATCTGCCCGCGGGTGCGCAGGGCTGGCTGGTCGCGGCGCTGCTGCTGGGAACGCCGGCGCTGTCGATGCTGGGGGCCTTCGGCGCCGCGCTGACCGTGGGGCTGCGGCGGGGCGGGCTGCTGATGTCGCTGCTGGTGCTGCCGCTTTATGTCCCGACATTGATCTTCGGGGCCGAGGCGGTGCGACGCGGGGCCGCAGGCGGTGACGGGACGACACCTCTGGTGCTTCTGGCGGGCATCACCCTTCTTGTGCTGGCCACCATCCCCTTTGCCGCCGCCGGCGCGCTGCGGGTCAACCTGCGGTGAGGGGGCTTCACCCGGACGGGCCGGACGGCTAGAGGAAAGACCATGTCGATCTGGGAATATGCCAACCCCGTCAAGTTCATGCGGACCTCGGACGCGGTGCTGCCGTGGGTCGTCGGGGCCACGGCCATCTGCCTGCCCGTCGGCCTGATCTGGGGCTGGATGGTGCCCGAGGACTACAAGCAGGGCGCGACCGTCAAGATCATGTTCCTGCATGTGCCCGCGGCCATGATGGCGATCAACATCTGGATCATGATGCTGGTCGCCTCGCTGATCTGGCTGATCCGGCGCCACCATGTCAGTGCGCTTGCCGCCCGCGCCGCCGCCCCCATCGGCGCGGTGATGACCGTCGTGGCGCTGGTGACGGGCGCGGTCTGGGGCCAGCCGACCTGGGGGACATGGTGGGAATGGGACCCGAGGCTGACCTCGTTCCTGATCCTGTTCCTGTTCTACCTGGGCTACATGGCACTCTGGTCCGCGATCGAAAACCCCGACAACGCCGCCGATCTGACGGGGGTGCTGTGCCTTGTGGGGTCCGTCTTCGCGTTGCTGTCCCGCTATGCGGTGAACTTCTGGAACCAGGGGCTGCACCAGGGGGCGACCATCAGCGTGGCGCCGGGGGACCGGATCAGCTCGGTCTACAGCTATCCGCTGTATACCTGCATGGCCGGGTTCTTCCTGCTGTTCGTCACGCTGGTCCTGATCCGCACCCGCACCGAAATCCGCCGTCGCCGCACGGCGGCCCTGCTGGCAAGGGAGATGCGCGCATGATCGCCGAGCTTGGACGCCACGCCGTTCCGGTCCTGACCGCCTGGGGCATCTCGGCCCTGCTGATCGGGGGGCTGATCGCTCAGACGCTGGTCGCCGCCGCCCGCGCGCGGCGGGCGCTGGAGAAGGTGGAACGCCGTGGCTAGGATCTCTCCGCTGGTCGCCATCCCGCCGCTGGCCTTCGCGGGACTTGCCGCCATGTTCCTGTGGGGCATGGGGCGGGACAATCCGAACGAACTGCCATCGGCCTTCGTGGGACGGCAGGCGCCCGCGGTTTCCGCGACCACGCTGCCCGGCAAGACGCAACTGACCGACGCCGACCTGCGGACGGGCGAGGTGACGGTGGTCAACTTCTGGGCAAGCTGGTGCCCGCCCTGCCGGGCCGAGCATCCCACGCTGGAAGCCCTGACGGCCGAAGGGATCAAGGTCGTCGGTATCGACCTCAAGGACCCCGAGCCGGCCGCGCTGCGCTTTCTGTCGGAACATGGCGACCCCTTTGCGGCCATCGCCACTGATCCGCAGGGCCGCACGGCGATCGAGTGGGGCGTAACCGCCCCGCCCGAAACCTTCATCCTCGACGGCGAAGGCAACATCCTGCACCGCCACGCGGGGCCGCTGGTGCGCGAGGACTATACCCAGCGCTTCCGTCCCGAACTCGACAAGGCGCTGGCCGCCGGAAGCTGACCCGGCCTCGCCGCGGCGGCCCTGCGCCACGGCAGCGGCCCGTTCAGGCCCGGATCACCAGATGAAATCGTCGGACCCGAGGCTTGCCAACTGGGTCCACTCGATCTTCAGCGAATCCGTGCCGTCGCGGAAATAGACATGCCCGCCTTCCTGGGTCAGCTGCGCCCGGACATCGGCAAAGCTGTCCAGCCCGGCAAAGCTGCGCAGATCGATCCGGTCATCCTCGCTGTCGAAGTTGCGGATCGTGTCCTGCCCCGCGTTGAAGATGAACAGGTCATCGCCCTCGCCGCCGCGCAGCAGGTCGTTGCCGCCGCCGCCGTCCAGCGTGTCGCTGCCTTCGCCCGCCGCCAGGTCGTCATTTCCGCCGCCGCCGCGGATGCGGTCGTTGCCCTCTCCGCCGATGACGATGTCGTTGCCGGCCCCTGCGTCGATGGTGTCGTTGCCATCCAGCCCATAGATCCGGTCGCCGCCCGCGCCCGAGGAAATCCAGTCGTTGCCATCGCCCGCGTTGATGGTGTCGGAACCGGATGCCGACCAGATCGTGTCGTTACCGTCTCCGGCATTGATCAGGTTGTGCCCGAGGCCGCCGTGGATGTAGTCGTTGCCGTCGTCGGCGGTGATGGTGTCATTACCATCGCCGCCCCAGATCGAGTCCTCTCCATCGCCGCCGGTGAGGAGGTCGTTACCAGCGTCACCCCATAGGCGGTCGTCGTCGTCGCCGCCATTGATGGTGTCGTTGCCGGTGCCGCCCCAGATCGAGTCCTCGTCGTCGCCACCGTTGAGGAGATCGTTGCCGGCCTCACCCCAGATGCGGTCATCATCGTCGCCGCCTTGGATGGTGTCGTTCCCGGCGCGGCCATAAAGACGGTCGTTACCGTCGAACCCGCGGATCAGGTCGCCCAGCGGGGTGCCGTAAAGAGTGTTCGCCCTGTCGTTTCCGTTGATGATCGCCATGCCGATTCTCCTTGCCTGACCGGGTGTGGTCACGAAGACAACGTATCACGGAGGAAAATATTCCCGTGACGCCATTGCGGCCGGCGGGTGTTTGCTCACTGGCGACAGAGAGGTTCCTGACCCGGGGTGGGAAGAAGGCGTCCCGGTTTTCGCCTGCGGTATCCGCCGTGCATTCAGGACGCCGAAAAGGCCAAAAAAGAGGCCCCGGTTTCCCGGGGCCTCGATGATGTGTCCAGACAGGCTGCCTGACAGGCTCAGGACTTGGCGAGGTTCCGCAGGACGTAATGCAGAACACCGCCGTTCTTGAGATATTCGATCTCGACCTCGGTATCGACGCGGGCCTTGAGCTGCACGGTCTTCTCGGTCCCGTCCGCATAGCGGATCGTGGCGGGCACCAGCGCCAGCGGCTTGAAGTCGCCCGCCAGCCCGGTGATCGAGATTTCCTCGTCGCCCTTGAGGCCCAAGGTCTTGCGGTTGTCGCCGCCGGTGAACTCGAAGGGGATCACGCCCATGCCGACGAGGTTCGAGCGGTGGATGCGCTCGAAGCTTTCGGCGATGACACCCTTGACGCCCAGCAGGTTGGTGCCCTTGGCCGCCCAGTCGCGGCTGGAACCCGCGCCGTATTCGACGCCCCCCACCACGATCAGCGGAACGCCCCGGTCTTTCCATGCCATGGCGGCGTCGTAGATCGAGGTCTGCTGCCCGTCCGGCCCTTGGGTGTAGCCGCCCTCGACGCCGTCCAGCATCTCGTTCCTGATGCGGATGTTGGCGAAGGTGCCGCGCATCATGACCTCGTGGTTGCCGCGGCGCGAGCCGTAGCTGTTGAAGTCGGCGGGCGCGACCTGGCGCTCGATCAGGTATTTCCCGGCCGGGGTCGTCGGCTTGAACGACCCGGCGGGGCTGATGTGGTCGGTGGTGATCATGTCGCCCAGAACGGCCAGCACCCGCGCGCCCTCGATGTCCGAGATCACGCCGGGTTCCCGCAACATCCCCTGGAAGTAGGGCGGATTCTGGATGTAGGTCGAGGTCGGCGGCCAGTCATAGGTTTCGCTGTCCGTGGTCTCGACCGCCTGCCAGCGTTCGTCGCCCTTGAAGACATCGGCGTATTTCTTCTGGAACATTTCCCGCGTCACGACCTGATGCACGAGGTCGCTGACCTCCTGCGAGGTCGGCCAGATGTCCTTCAGATAGACCGGCTGTCCGTCCTTGCCCGTACCCAGCGGCTCGGTCGTGATGTCGATGTTCATGTCGCCCGCGATGGCATAGGCCACCACCAGCGGCGGGCTTGCCAGGTAGTTCGCCCGCACGTCCGGGCTGATCCGCCCTTCGAAGTTGCGGTTGCCCGACAGCACGGACACGGCCACCAGGTCGTTGTCGTTGATCGCCTTGGAAATCGCCGGCTCCAGCGGCCCCGAGTTGCCGATGCAGGTGGTGCAGCCGAAGCCCACGAGGTCGAAGCCCAGCGCGTCCAGGTCATCCTGCAGCCCCGCCGCGTTCAGATATTCGCTGACCACCTGCGATCCGGGCGCCAGCGAGGTCTTGACCCAGGGCTTGCGGTTCAGCCCCAGCGCCCGCGCCTTGCGGGCGACAAGCCCGGCACCGATCATCACGTAAGGGTTCGAGGTGTTGGTGCAGGAGGTGATCGCCGCGATCACGACAGACCCGTCATGCAGTGCGTAATCCTTGCCCTCGACCGCGGCACGCGCAACCGAGCCGTCGCGGTCACCGCCGGGGATCTCCTCGGGCTTCGGCATGGGCGCATTGCCCTCGGCCGTCATCTTGGCCTTCTGCTGGATCGGCGCGGTGGGCGCAGGGGGCAGGCTGCTGATGTAGTCCTTGAAGGTCTGGGCGGCGGCGTCCAGCGCGACGTGATCCTGCGGACGCTTCGGCCCCGAGATCGCCGGCACCACGTCGTCCAGGTCGAGATGCAGGGTCGAGGTGAAGACGGGCTCGAAGCCCTTTTCGCGCCACATGCCGTTGGCGCGGGCGTAGGCCTCGACCAGCGCGATGCGGTCCTCGTCGCGGCCGGTCTGGCGCAGGTAGCGCAGGGTCTCGTCGTCGATCGGGAAGAAGCCGCAGGTCGCGCCATATTCGGGCGCCATGTTGGCGATGGTCGCGCGGTCGGCCAGCGGCATGTTGTCCAGCCCCTCGCCGTAGAATTCGACGAACTTGCCGACGACCTTGTGGTCGCGCAGCATCTTGACGACCTTCAGCACAAGGTCGGTCGCGGTCACGCCCTCGCGCAGCGCGCCCGTGACCTTGAAGCCCACGACCTCGGGGATCAGCATGGAAATCGGCTGGCCCAGCATCGCGGCCTCGGCCTCGATACCGCCGACGCCCCAGCCCAGCACGGCAAGGCCGTTGACCATGGTGGTGTGGCTGTCGGTGCCCACCAGCGTGTCGGGATAGGCCACGGTCCTGCCGTCCTGATCGGTGTCGGTCCAGACCGTCTGAGCCAGATATTCCAGGTTCACCTGGTGGCAGATGCCGGTGCCGGGCGGCACCACCCGGAAGTTGTTGAACGCGCCCTGGCCCCATTTCAGGAACTGGTAGCGTTCCATGTTGCGCTCGTATTCAAGATCGACGTTGCGCTGGAAGGCGCGGGGGTTGCCGAACTCGTCCACCATGACTGAGTGGTCAATAACCAGATCGACCGGGTTCAGCGGGTTGATCTTCTGCGCATCGCCTCCCAGTGCCACGATCCCGTCGCGCATCGCGGCAAGGTCCACGACCGCCGGGACGCCGGTGAAGTCCTGCATCAGCACGCGTGCGGGGCGATAGGCGATCTCGCGGTCGGACTTGCCGCCGTTCTGCGCCCATTCGGCAAAGGCCTTGATGTCGTCCACGCTGACGGTGAAGCCGTCGTCCTCGAAGCGCAGCATGTTTTCCAGCACGACCTTGAGCGAGGCCGGCAGCTTCGAGAAATCGCCCAGTCCCGCCTCGGTCGCGGCGGGGATCGAATAATAGGCCACGGTCTTCCCGCCGACCGTCAGGTCGCGGCGGGTCTTGGCTGTGTCTGTTCCGGTGACGATGGGCATGGCAAGCTTCCTCAGGGACAAGGTGGCAGACGACGCCCGGATTGCCCCGACTCGTCCAGCGGTGCAAGCGTCTGGACGAGTCGCGGTGGGCGCAATTGATTGTATGCGACGGTATACATAATCGCCGGAACTTGCAAGCGGACTGCAATGCCAAGGCGCTAACGAAGCCTTGATTTGGCCTTGCCCGCCTTGCTGACCTACTTCGATCGGCAATGATGATGTTGCCGTTAACGTTTTCCTCGCGTCCCGTCCGGCTTGCGGCCGCATTCGGCCTTGCCCTTGCGGTGATGGCCGGTCCTGCCCCTGCCGAAGTCGCGCTGATCGAGGCGCCCGAGGGGGCCGGAACCCAGATCCCCGAGGGCGCCTTTTCGCTGGTGCCCGAGCGTCACGATCCCGCGCCGGGCGCGGCGCCGGATCAGGGACGAATCGGGCTGGTCGGCGATCCGCCGGTGGTGATCGAGCTGTTCACCTCGCAGGGCTGCTCGTCCTGCCCGCCGGCCGACGCGCTGGTCGCCTCGCTTGCCGAACAGCCGGGTATCCTGACGCTCAGCTGGCACGTCGACTACTGGGATTATCTCGGCTGGACGGATGAATTCGGCCGCCCCGAGCATACCGCCCGGCAGGAAGGCTATGCCGCCGTCGCCGGCGAGCGCGGGGTTTATACGCCGCAGATCATCGTGGACGGGCAGGACACGGTCCTGAGCCTGCATCGTGCGGCGCTGATGGCGCTGATCGACGAACACCACGCCCGTCCGCCGGTGGTCATGGTGACGGCGACCCAGGCGGGTGACGGGCATGTCATCGACCTGACCCCCCGCGCCCCGATCCCCGGAGGCGTCGAGGTGACGATGGTGCGCTACCTGCCGCATCGCACGGTGCTGGTGAAGGCGGGCGAAAATCGCGGACGCAGCATCGGCTACAGCAATATCGTGGTCGGGATCGAGCCGGTGACCCTGTGGCCCGCGCGCGAGCCGCTGCGGCTGACCGTGCGGGCGGGCGAGGACCCGAACGACGCCTATCCCGACGACACGCGGCACGCGATCCTTGTCCAGCAGGCCTTGGCGGGCGGGTTGCCCGGCCCGATCCTGGCAGCCGTCCAGTTGGATTGATGCGGCTTGACCCCTTGACCCGCGGCTTCTATCTGAGGCCCGCGCGGATGGCCGGATGACCGCGGGGGGTGCAAGCCGTCCGAGGAAAGTCCGGGCTCCATGCAGGCATGGTGCCGGGTAACGCCCGGCGGGGGCGACCCCAGGGAAAGCGCCACAGAGAACAGACCGCCCCTGCTTGCAGGGGCAAGGGTGAAACGGTGGGGTAAAGGCCCACCGCGGGACGGGCAACCGGACCGGCATGGCAAGCCCCACCAGGAGCAATGCCGAATAGGGATCGCGCGCGGGGGCAACCTCGCAGGGCCGCCTGCGCCCCAGCAGATCCGGGTTGGCAGCTAGAGCCCGCCGGCAACGGCGGGACCAGAGGAATGGTCATCCACGGGGCGCCCCTCTGCAAGGGCACCCCCGGACAGAACCCGGCTTACAGGCCATCCGCGCATGATTTCCATGGACTTTCACGCAGAATCCGGTTGACTCGGGGCGCGTTGGCCTTAAAAGGCGGGCTTCAGGAATTTCACGGGGTTATCGGACTGGCCTACGGCCCGCCCCGAAGCAGGAGCAGGACCAATGGCGAAGCCGACGACGATCAAGATCCGTCTGAACTCGACGGCAGGCACCGGGCATTTCTATGTCACCAAGAAGAACGCCCGGACCATGACCGAGAAGATGACGGTCAACAAATACGACCCCGTCGTGCGCAAGCACGTCGAATACAAGGAAGGCAAGATCAAGTAAGATCTTCCTTTCCGAACGCACAGAAGAACCGCGCCCGGCCGCTGCCGTGGCGCGGTTTTCCTTTTTCTGGCCGCAGACCAAGGCCTCGTGGAACTAGGGCCGCGCCCAACCCCCCTGAGCCGCAGGCAGGCTTGCCGCCGGTCTGATCCTTCCTTGTCACCGAACCTGCACCGGCGCGTCATCTTGCGGTCGCAGCGGCCAGGCATCACGGCCTCGCGGCAGGACGAGGCAGCCATGGCGTTGATCGCGCTGGATAGCGGAGCAGGGGCAGGACCCGACCTGTGGACCCGCGCAGCCAACCTGCCACCCGGCGCTCCGATCATCATCATGCTGCACGGCTATCGCTTCTCGCCCGAACGCGCCGAAACCTCGCCGCACAGGCACATCCTGTCGCTCGACCCCGATCCCCGGATACGGCGGGCGGTGTCATGGCCTGCGGCGCTGGGGTTCACGGCGGATGGCGACGAAGGGCTTGCCATCGCCCACGGCTGGCCCGCGCGCGGGCGATTCCGGCAGGCCCATGCCCGGGCCTCGCGGGTAGGGGCCGATCTTGCCGGGTTGATCGACCGGCTGGCGCTGGCAGCGCAGCGTCCGGTGGCGATGATCGGGCATTCTCTGGGGGCGAGAGTGGCGCTGTCGGCGCTGCGCCGGGCGACGCCGGGCGCGGTCGGGCGGGTCGTCCTGCTGAGCGCGGCCGAGTTGCGCCGCGATGCCGAGGCCGCCATCGCCAGTCCCGCCGGGATGCTGGCCGAGGTCATCAACGTCACCTCGCGCGAGAACGACCCCTATGATCTGGGGCTGGAACTGCTGCTCTCTGCCGGGCGCCACAGCGCGCTCGGCTTCGGGCTGGGCCGGCCGCGGGGGAACTGGCTGGACCTGCAGATCGACGATGACCACACGCTGGACGGGCTGCGGGCGCTGGGTTTCCCCATTGCGCGCGGAGCGAGCCGGGCCTGCCACTGGTCGCCCTATCTGCGGCGGGGGCTGTTCGACGTCTGGCGCGCGATCCTCTGCACCCCGGCGGAACTGCCGCTGGCCTCGCTGGCGCCCTGCCGCCCCGAACAGCCGTCGCGGCGCTGGTCGCGGCTTCTGGCGCTGCCCTTCGCCGCAGGGGCGCCTCAGCCGACGCCGGGACCGCTGTCCTTCGGGGCCGAAAGCGCATAGCGTCCGAAGACGCGGGCGTTCAGGACGAAGAACAGCATCGTCAGGACGATCAGCCCGACGGTCTTGAAGACGACCCAGACCGTGTCGCTCTGCGTCCGCCAGATCAGTTCGTTCAACGCCGCAAGGCCGAGGCAGAACCAGATGATCCGGTGGGTCAGGATACGCCAGCCCTCGGGCGACAGCGGGATCGCCTCGCCCAGCGCAAGGCCAAGCCAGTTCCGGCCCAACGCCGTACCGACGCCCAGCAGCGCGGCAAAGGTCAGGTAGATCAGCGTGGGCTTCATCTTGATGAAGCGGGGGTCGTTCAGCCAGACGGTCAGCCCGCCGAAGACCACGACCACGACCAGCGTGACAAGCTGCATCACCGACAGCTCGCCCGTGCGCGACCACAGCAAGGCATTGGCGGCGATGGTCAGCGGCACGAAGACCAGTGTGGCAAGGATCAGGCCGGGATATTCCTGCCCCCACAGCATCACCGTCCGGTCGCGGTAAAGCAAGAACACCGCCAGAAAGACGATCAGCGGTCCATAGTCGAGCGCGGCCTTGAGCTTGGGGGACATGGGCTGCCTTTCGCGGGTGAGGGACGGCAACCATTTAAGGGCTACCATCGTTCCGGATCAACCCGACCGCTCGGATTGCAAGCACAGGAACAAGGGAAAGACCATGACCGTCGCCGTCACCGGGGCCACCGGCCAGTTGGGCCGCCTGACTGTCGAGAAGCTGATAACGCTCATGCCCGCGGGGCAGATCGTCGCGCTGGTCCGCTCGCCCGGGAAGGCTGCCGACCTTGGGGTCGAGGCGCGTGTTTTCGACTATGACCGGCCCGAGACGCTGGCACCGGCGCTTGCCGGGGTGGACAAGCTTTTGTTGATCTCGTCCAGCGAGGTCGGCAAACGCGCGACCCAGCACCAGGCCGTGATCGACGCGGCGAAAGAGGCAGGGGTCAGCAAAATCGTCTACACCAGCCTTCTGCATGCCGGCCGCTCGCCCATGTCCTTGGCCGAGGAGCATCGGCAGACCGAGGACGCGCTTGCCCGCTCGGGCATTCCGCATACGCTCCTGCGGAATGGCTGGTATGCCGAGAACTACACCGGCAACCTGCAGGCGGCCATCGACAACGGCGCGCTGATCGGGGCGGCGGGGGGCGGCAGGATCTCGGCCGCCGCGCGGGCGGATTACGCCGAGGCCGCTGCCGTGGTGGTGGCGGGCGACGGCCACGCCGGCAAGACCTATGAGCTTGCAGCGGACACGGCCTGGACGCTGGAGGATCTGGCGGCCGAGGTTTCTGCGCAGACGGGCAAGCAGATCCCTTACCGCAACCTGTCCAAGTCCGATTACGCTCAAGCGCTTGCCGGCATGGGCCTGCCGCAAGAGATGGCGGCGGCGGTTGCGGGCTTCGACGCAGATGCGGCCAAAGGAGCCTTGTTCGAGGACGGCCGCCAGCTTTCGGCGCTGATCGGCCGCCCAACCACACCGCTTGCCGACGTGGTCCGCGCCGCCCTTTAGAACGGCACGTCGCCGTTCTCCTCGCCCGCAGGCTGGACGTAAGCGGCCTTGATGGTCTTGAAACCGGCCGGGAACTCGACCGTCAGGGTGTCCTCGGCGATGCCCATGACGCTGCCGGTGCCGAATTTCTGGTGGAACACCCGGTCGCCCACGGCAAAGCGCGCCGCCGGTTCCGCGTCGATCACGATGGGCGGACGATGCGAAGGGGCAGGGCGGACCGCTGCGCGATCCTGCATCCGCTTCCAGCCGGGCGAGTTGTAGACATCGGCGCGGCTGGCGCGGTCGTGCATGGCCGATTGGGCGAAGGGCTGTCCCGCCACCTGCGCCGCGGCCCCGAAGCCGCCGCCGTAAAGGCCGGGGGGCGTCAGGACCTCGACATGTTCCTCGGGCAGTTCGTCGATGAAGCGCGAGGGCAGCGATGACTGCCATTGCCCGTACATCCGGCGGTTGCCGGCAAAGGTGATCGTCGCAAGCTCCTCGGCGCGGGTCAGGCCGACATAGGCGAGGCGGCGTTCTTCCTCCAAGCCTTTCAGGCCGGATTCGTCCATGCTGCGCTGGCTGGGGAACAGCCCGTCCTCCCACCCCGGCAGAAAGACGATGGGATATTCCAGGCCCTTGGCGGCGTGGAGGGTCATGATCGAGACCTCCTCGGCCTGCTCGCCCTCGGCCGCGTCCATGACCAGCGCGACATGTTCCAGAAAGCCCTGAAGGTTGTCGAACTCCTCAAGCGCCTTGACGAGTTCCTTGAGGTTGTCCAGCCGCCCCGGCGCGTCGGGCGAACGGTCGTTCTGCCACATCGCCGTGTAGCCGGATTCGTCCAGGATGTGCTCGGCCAGTTCCACATGGTTCACGGTCGAATCCAGCGCGTCGGCGTGCCAGCGGCCCATGAACTGCGTGAACTGCCGCAGGTTGGCCGCGCCCTTGCCGGTCAGCGCGCCCGAGGCAACCACGGCGGCCGCCCCTTCCAGCAGCGACAGGCCTTCGGCTCGCGCCTCGCGCTGGATCGTCTGGATCGCCTTGTCGCCCAGGCCCCGCTTGGGGGTGTTCACGATCCGCTCGAAGGCGAGGTCGTCGGTGGGGCTCACGGCCAGCCGGAAATAGGCCATCGCATCGCGGATTTCCTGCCGTTCATAGAAGCGGGGGCCGCCGATCACGCGATAAGGCAGGCCGATGGTCATGAAGCGGTCCTCGAAGGCCCGCATCTGGTGCGAGGCGCGAACGAGGATGGCGATGTCGTTCAGGCTGCGCCGGCCGACGGAATGGCGATGGCCGCCGTGAAAGGCCTCGATCTCCTCACCGATCCAGCGGGCTTCGGCCTCGCTGTCCCAATGGCCGATCAGGCGGACCTTTTCGCCCTCGGTGTGCTCGGTCCACAGCGTCTTGCCCAGCCGCCCCTTGTTCGCGGCGATCAGCCCCGATGCGGCGGCGAGGATATGCGGGGTGGAACGGTAGTTCTGTTCCAGCCGGATCACCTGCGCGCCGGGGAAGTCCGCCTCGAAGCGCAGGATGTTGCCGACCTCGGCCCCGCGCCAGCCATAGATCGACTGGTCGTCGTCGCCCACGCAGCAGATGTTGCGATGCGCCTGCGCCAGCAGCCGCAGCCACAGGTATTGGGCGACGTTGGTGTCCTGATATTCGTCCACGAGGATATAGCGGAAGCGGTCCTGCCACTGCGCCAGCACATCCGGGTGCGCCTGGAAGATCATCACGCAATGCAGCAGCAGGTCGCCGAAATCGACCGCGTTCAGTTCCAGCAGCCGCCGCTGATACTGGGCGTAAAGCGCCACGCCCTTGCCGTCATAGGCGTGCGATTCGCCTTCCGGCACGCGCGAGGGCGTCAGGGCCCGGTTCTTCCAGTCGTCGATCAGCCCGGCCAGCATCCGCGCGGGCCAGCGCTTGTCGTCGATATTCTCGGCCGCGATCAACTGCTTGAGCAACCGGATCTGGTCGTCGGTGTCCAGAATCGTGAAGCTGGACTTCAGATGGACCTGCCCGTCGCCCACCAGTTCCGCATGGCGGCGCAGGATCTTGACGCTGACCGAGTGGAAGGTGCCGAGCCACGGCATCCCCTCGACCGTCTCGCCCATCAGGCGGGCCACGCGATCCTTCATCTCGCGTGCGGCCTTGTTGGTGAAGGTGACGGCGAGGATGCGGCCGGGCGTGGCGCGGCCCTGCGTCAGCAGATGCGCGATTCGCGTGGTCAGCGCACGGGTCTTGCCGGTGCCCGCGCCCGCCAGCAGCAGCACCGGGCCGTCCAGCGTTTCCACCGCCAGCCGCTGCGCCGGGTTCAGGCCGTCCAGATAGGGCGCGGCGCGTCCCGTCATCGCCCTTTGGGACAGTGACGGGCGGGCGGCGGCTTCGAAGGCGTCGTGATCGTCGAACTGGCTCATGGGCTGCAACATAGAGAACGCGGGCCTTTCTGCAAAGCCCGCGTTCCCATTCCGTTCACGTTTGCGGCGGTTCGATCAGCGCGACTGACCCACGGCCTTCTCGGCCAGCCGCTCGGCCGCCTCGTCCTTCTTCAGCGCCGCGTCATGGCCCGGTGCGGTCTTGACCAGCGAGACGATGACGCCCGCCGCAAGGATCAGGAAGGTCACGGACAGCGAAATCATCGGCGGCACCTTCTCGATCCCGATCGCCTCGGCCACCAGAACCTTGCCGCCGATGAAGATCAGCAGGGCGGCCAGCGCCGGCTTGAGATAGGCGAAGCGGTGCAGGATCGCAGCCAGCGCGAAATACAGCGCCCGCAGGCCCAGGATGGCGAAGATGTTCGAGGTATAGACCAGGTAAGGGTCGGTGGTGATGGCGAAGATCGCGGGCACCGAATCGACGGCGAAGACCAGGTCGGCGAACTCGATCACCACCAGCGCCAGGAACAAGGGCGTGACGAAGGTCCGCATCCTGCCGGACCGCCCCGGCTGGCGGACGAAGAACCTGTCGCCCACGAAGCCGTCGGTCACGCGCAGGTTCCGCTGCATCCAGTTCAGCACGCGGTTCTGCGACAGGTCGCTTTCATCCTCGTGCCCTGAACGCAGCATCTTGATGCCGGTGACGACCAGGAAGACGGCGAAGACCAGCAGAACCCATTCATAGCGCTGCACCAGCGCCGCGCCGAATCCGATCATGATGGCGCGCAGAACGATCACGCCCAAGATGCCCCAGAACAGCACGCGATGCTGCAGGTGCCGGGGCACGGCGAAGAAGCCGAAGATCGTGGCGATCACGAAGACGTTGTCCATCGCCAGCGACTTTTCCACGACAAAGCCGGTCCAGTATTCCAGCGCGGACTGCTGGCCCAGTTGCGCCCAGACGAAGCCGCCGAAGGCGAGGCCGATGGCGATGTAGAATGCGGACATCAGCAGCGACTTGCGCACGCCGATTTCCTGCTGCCCGCGGTTCAGGACACCGAGGTCCAGCACCAGCAGGAACAGCACGATGGCAAGGAAGATGGCCCACATCCATACGGGTTGGCCAAGAAAAAGGGAGGTCAGCTCCATGTCGTCCTCTGCAGTATGTTGCGTGATGTGACCGACATCACGATCCGCAGAGATCGCCAGAGGGGCCCGGTCAAGGTCCCCACAACCTAGGGACGGCCGCAAGGCCGTCAAGGGGGACGTTGCGCTTTTTTGCCGCGGAGAGTAATCGCCCTCGCATGGCCGATCGCAAGCTTCATCCCCGCACCCGTTCCGTTCACCACGGCATCCGCCGCAGCCAGTATGGCGAGATGGCCGAGGCGCTGTTCCTGACCCAAGGCTTCGCCTACGACAGCGCCGAGCAGGCCGAAGCGCGGTTCCAGAAGGTCGGCCCGGACGAATTCATCTATGCCCGCTACGGCAACCCCACCAGCCGGATGTTCGAGGACCGCATCGCCTCGCTGGAGGGGACCGAGGACGCATTCGCCACCGCATCCGGCATGGCGGCGGTGAATGGCGCGCTGATGGGAATGGTGGCGCCGGGGGACCGCGTGGTGTCTTCACGCCAGTTGTTCGGTTCCTGCCTTTACGTCTTGGATGTGCTTAAGAAATTCGGCGTGGACGTGGTGCTGGTGGACGGCACCGACCTTGACCAATGGCGCGCAGCCGTGACACCCGGCACCAAGGCCTGCTTCTTCGAGACGGTCTCGAACCCGACGCTGGAAGTCATGGATATTGCTGGCACCGCCGAAATCGCCCATGCGGCGGGCGCTCTGGTGATTGCCGACAATGTCTTTGCCACCCCGGTCTTTTCCCGCGCGGTGGAACAGGGCGCGGATGTCGTCGTCTATTCCACGACCAAGCATGTCGATGGTGGCGGCCGGGCGCTGGGTGGCATCATCTGCGGCACCCGCCAGTTCGTGCGCGAGGTGGCCGAGCCTTACCTCAAGCACACCGGCGGCGCGATCAGCCCCTTCAATGCTTGGATCATGCTGAACGGGCTGACAACCATGGATCTGCGCGTACGCGCCATGGCCGACAGTGCGCTGCTGGTGGCGCAGGCGCTTGAGGGAGAGGGACTGCCCACGATCTATCCGGGCCTGCCGTCGCATCCGCAGCATGACCTCGCGATGCGGCAGATGGGGTCCGGGGGCACGATGATCGCCTTCGATCTCGGCTCGCAGGACAGGGCCTTTGCGATGCTGAACCGGCTGGAACTGGTGTCGATCTCGAACAACCTGGGCGATGCCAAGTCCATTGCCACCCACCCGGCGACCACCACCCACCAGCGGCTGGGCGATGCCAGCCGCGCCACCCTGGGCATCGGGCCGGGGCTGGTCCGGCTGTCAGTGGGGCTGGAACATCCCGACGATCTGATCTCCGACTTGTTGGGGGCCTTGGCTTAAGCCTCTGGCCTTTCGGGCGCGGTTCCCCATATTCGGGCCAACGCTTAGCCTCTGGACGCGCCCATGACCCGCAACAAGCCGTTCGTTCCCGTTTATCCCGCGCTCAGCCGGACTTATCCGGCCGACTTCAAGGTGGACGAGCAGTATCGGGCCGGCCTGCCGGACCTGCAGAACGGCCCGGCCAGCCTGATCGTCGGCGCCCGCAAGGTCATCCAGCACGTCGGCATTTCCCATTTCCGCCTGCCGATCCGCTATCGCCGCCGCGACGGGGGCGAGATCATGCTGGAAACCAGCGTGACCGGCACCGTCAGCCTGGACGCCGACCGCAAGGGCATCAACATGAGTCGCATCATGCGGTCCTTCTATGCCCATGCCGAAAAGCAGTTCTCGCTGGGGGTGCTGGCGGCGGCCGTCAGCGACTACAAGGATCACCTCGACGCCTTCGACGCCCGGCTGCAGATGCGGCTGTCCTACCCGATGCGGGTCGATTCGCTGCGCTCGGGCCTTAGCGGCTGGCAGTATTACGACATCGCGATGGAGCTGATCGACCAGGGGGGCCAACGCCTGAAGGTCATGCATTTCGATTATGTCTATTCCTCGACCTGCCCCTGTTCGCTGGAACTGTCCGAACACGCCCGCGAATCGCGCAGCCAGCTTGCGACGCCCCATTCCCAACGCTCGATTGCCCGTATCTCGGCAGTAATGGAGGGCGAGGACAAGCTGTGGTTCGAGGACATGGTGGCGCTGTGCCGTCGTGCGGTCGCCACGGAAACTCAGGTGATGGTCAAGCGCGAGGACGAGCAGGCATTCGCGGAACTGAACGCCGCGAACCCGATCTTCGTCGAGGACGCCGTCCGCGCCTTTGCGCATGAACTTGAGCTTGAACCCCGCGTCGGCGACTTCCGCGTGATCGCGAGCCACCAGGAATCGCTGCATTCCCACGACGCCGTCAGCCTGCTGACCGAGGGGCCGACCTTCGCGCAGGTCAGCTTGGACCCGACGACCTTCGTGGGGCTTCGGGCCTAGGTCGAGTCTGGTCGGACAGAAACCGCGCGCTTCACTGTACTGAACAGGGCGTGACCTGAAGAATGACGTTGTTCAAACAAGCTGCCTGAAGCGAGGCGGCAGAACCTGCAAGGCTTCCGCCTCTCGAAACGGAAATGTCCGCAGCTTGCCCATATTTGTGTCTTTCATGCTGGCCCGCCGCACGATCGGACGGACCACATGGGACATGTCGGGTGCGCGATCATCGTTATTAGCAACCGGATACGCAATATGGCGCTTGAGATACTCTTTCGCGGCGTCTTCCGAGGTGCGCCAGCGACGGCGATCCGTAGTGTTGATTTTCAGATTGGTAAAGGTCGTCCGGCGTCGCTTGGTTGCACGCTGCATGAAAAGACCCTCGTCCATGAAGCGCAGGTGAAGGTTGAAGAGTCCCGCCTTGAAATGCACATTTTCATAGCTGGAAAAATGACCCCCGCGCCCCCATGATACAGGCTGCTTTATGATGCAGGGCTTGCAGTAGAAATTTGTCGCGCGCACAAGGCTCCGCTGTTCCAGCACGTTTCCTGACAGATCCAGAAGATTGGGTTCCCGATCTGTACGATGGATGAGTTCAATGCCATAAGGGGTGGTCACAGGGTCCGGCAGGTCGATCAAGGTCTGAACGATATCTTCATTGACGTCGGGATCAACGAGCAGGATCTCATCCACGTCAGTATAGACGACCGTCGAATGCATGTGGGAAAGTCCGCTTGCCAGGCCACTGAGCATGTGCCAGCGATCTTCTTCCATATTCTTATAGGGCTCAGGACGGTGCAGAGGAATTCGCGTAGCGCCCTGCACGAGATCCATCATCTCTTCTCGCGCGCCATGAACAAGAACGTACAAGGACTTGGCGGGCAGCCTCGCTGTCCAGTATCGAAGCCATATCTTCAGGAACTCGGCATCGTCGTAAACCATTGTGCAGACCGCGAGAGACATCCGGCTTGAACCTCTGTTGCAACTCTGGGTGCGCTTTAATGACCTATTTATAACCCTATGATTGAATTTTGCGCAAGCCGACAACTCGGGTTCGGAAGCTGCTGTCAGCATATTACAAACCCGCGGTACAATCTTGTGACGCTCGCGCGGACCCTGTCTTCAGCCTGCGCATAGCGCTTATCTATAGCATTCCAAGAACAATGGAGGGCTGAGGATCGTCTCGGGCGGCTTCAGGGTACGTGATCTGCACGTACCCTGACGGGATGACTGCTCAGGCCGCCGCCGCGTCCAGCACCTCATCGCAGCGGGCGCAGGTCGCAGGGTGGTCGTGGCTTCCGACATCCGGCAGGATCTTCCAGCAGCGCTGGCATTTCTCGCCCTCGGCTTCCTCGAAGACGACGCCGATGCCGGGGACTTCGGGCAAACGGAAGGCCTCGGCCGGGGCGGAATCCGCCGTCAACTGGATCGCGCTGGTGATGCAAACATCGTCGAAATCGACTGACCGCAGGGACTTGAGCAGCGCGGCGTCCTCGACATGGACCACGGGCGCGGCTTCAAGGCTCGCGCCGATGGTCTTGTCGGCGCGCTTCACCTCCAGCGCCGCCGTCACCACGCGGCGGGCGCGGCGGATGGCGTCCCACTTGGCGGCCAGCGCCTCGTTGCGCCAGCCGGCGGGCGTCTCGGGGAAGTCGTGCAGGTGAACGCTGTCACCTTCGGACGGAAAGCGGGACAGCCACACGTCCTCGGTCGTGAAGGGCAGCATGGGGGCCAGCCACAGCGTCAGGCGGTGGAACAGCGCGTCCATCACCGTGCGGACCGCGCGGCGGCGGGGGCTGTCCGGCGCGTCGCAGTAAAGCGCATCCTTGCGGATGTCGAACCAGAAGGCCGACAGGTCCACGGTGGCGAAGTCGAACAGCGCGCGGAACACGCCCTGGAAGTCATAAGCCGTGTAGCCCTCGCGCACGCGGGCGTCGAGTTCGGCCAGCCGGTGCAGAACCCAGCGTTCCAGTTCCGGCATCTCGGCGGGGGCGATCCGCTCGGCTTCGGAAAACCCGGACAGCGCGCCCAGCATGAAGCGCATGGTGTTGCGCAAGCGGCGATAGGCATCGGCGGTGCCTTTCAGGATTTCCTTTCCGATCCGCAGGTCGGCGGTATAGTCCGATTGCGCCACCCACAGGCGCAGGATGTCGGCGCCGTATTGCTCGATCACCTGTTGCGGGGCGATGGTGTTGCCCAGCGACTTGGACATCTTCATGCCCTTTTCGTCGAGCGTGAAGCCGTGGGTCAGTACCCCGCGATAGGGCGCGCGCCCCCTGGTCGCGCAGGCCTGCAGCAGAGAGGACTGGAACCAGCCGCGATGCTGGTCGGTGCCTTCCAGATAGAGGTCGGCGATGCCGTCGGGCGCACCATCCGCGCGGTCGCGCAGCACGAAGGCATGGGTCGAGCCGGAATCGAACCAGACGTCCAGAACATCCGTGACCTGGTCGTAGTCGTCCGGGTTCACGATCCCCGATAGTATACGGTCTTTGAAACCCTCGCGATACCAGACGTCTGCGCCGTCCTTTTCGAAGGCTTCGAGGATGCGGGCGTTCACCGTCTCGTCCCGCAGCAGGAAATCCGCGTCATCCGGCTTGGCCCCACGCCTGGTGAAGCAGGTCAGCGGCACGCCCCAGGCGCGCTGGCGCGACAGCACCCAGTCGGGGCGGTTCTCGACCATGGAAAAGATGCGGTTGCGTCCCGAGGGCGGCGTCCATTTCACCAGCCGGTCGATCGATTCCAGCGCCCGGGCGCGGATCGTGTCGCCATGCTCGCCCATGCCGTCGGCTAGCGGCTTGTCGATGGCCGCGAACCACTGCGGCGTGTTGCGGTAGATCACCGGCGCCTTGGACCGCCAGCTATGCGGATAGGAGTGCTTCAGCTTGCCCTTGGCAAACAGCGCCCCCTGTCCGGCCAGCGCCTTGATGTTGCCGACATTGGCAGGGCCTTCCTTGCCCTCGGACGTCAGGATCGCCTGCCCGCCGAAGACCGGCAGGTCGGCGCGGTAGCTGCCGTCCGGCATGACGTTGTAGGTCATCGGCAGGCCATATTTCAGGCCCATCTGATAGTCGTCCTCGCCATGGCTGGGCGCGGTGTGGACGAAGCCGGTGCCGGCGTCCTCGGTCACATGCTCGCCGGGCAGCAGGGGCACGTCATAGTCCCATTCGCCCAGCCCCCCCTCGATCCCGCGATAGGGATGGGCAAGGACCAGCGAAGCCAGTTCCTCGGCCGGGACGTCGCGCAGGCGCTGCCAGTTCTCGGGCTCCAGCTTGGCCGCCTTGAAGACCTCGGGCGCAAGCCTGTCGGCCAGCAGGTAGGCGCCGGCCTTCTCTCCGTTCACCTGATACAGCCCGTAGGCGATCTCCGGCCCGAAGGCGACCGCGCGGTTCTGCGGGATGGTCCAGGGGGTCGTCGTCCAGATCACCACATGGGCGTCCAGCAGGTCCGTCCTCATGCAGCCATCCAGCGGCGCGAAGTCCCGCTGCGAGGCGACCGGGAAGGCCACCCAGACCTGGTGGCTGGTATGGTCGTGATACTCGACCTCGGCCTCGGCCAGCGCGGTCTGTTCGACCGGCGACCACATCACGGGCTTCGACCCCTGGTAGAGCGAGCCGTTCATCAGAAGCTTCATGAACTCGCCCGCGATCACCGCCTCGGCGTGATAGTCCATGGTCAGGTAGGGGTCGTCCCACTTGCCGGTGATGCCGAGGCGCTTGAACTCCTCGCGCTGGATGTCCACCCAGCCTTCGGCGAAATGGCGGCATTCCTGGCGGAACTCGACCACGTCCACGGCGTCCTTGTCGCGGCCCTGCTTTCGGTATTCCTCCTCGATCTTCCACTCGATCGGCAGGCCGTGGCAGTCCCAGCCGGGGACATAGCGGGAATCCCGCCCCATCATCTGCTGCGACCGCACGATGAAATCCTTGAGCACCTTGTTCAGCGCGTGCCCGATATGCAGGTGCCCGTTCGCATAGGGAGGGCCGTCGTGCAGCACGAAGGGCTTGCGGTCCCCTGCCTCGGCCCGCAGGCGGTCATAGACGCCTAGGCGTTCCCAGCGGGCCAGCCATTCGGGCTCGCGCTGGGGCAGGCCTGCGCGCATGGGGAACCCGGTCTCGGGCAGGAAGACGGTGTCGCGGTAGTCGGGGGTCTGGTCGGCGCTCATGGGCGGAAATCCTTGGGGCAGGGCGGTCGGGCAGGCGTCATCCCGGCGGCGCGAAACCTCACACCGCCGGGCCGCTAATTCGGGATATCCACGCCGCTGAAAGCATGGGGCGCGTTATAGGAACGGTGCCGGGCGGGGACAAGCGGCGCCGCGCTGCCTTGTTCGGCCGTCCTTGTCTTGGCGGACGGGCTTTGTCACAAAGGGCCAACCAGATTGAGGCCCTTCGATGAAAGTCCTTTCCGCCGCCGAACGACGGCTGATCGCCGCCCTTGACCGCCTGGACAACGCCGTCGAGCAGGCGGGGCGCCGGATGGCCGAGGCAGACGCGGCACCCCCGAAACCCCCGCCCCGGCCCTCCGTGGCGGCCGATGCCGGGATTTCCGCCGAGGTCGCCTCGCTGCGCGAGCGCCAGGCCGCGATGCTTGCAGCGGTGCAGGCGCGGCTGTCCGAGGCGCATGAGCGCATGGCCGCCATGGGCGCCGAGGCCGCGCGGCTTGCATCCGCCAACGAGGATCTGGCGCAGGCCAACCGGGCCCTGATCGAGGCGACCGGCGGCGGGGCCGAGGCTTGGGCCGAAAACGGCGAGGTCGCGACCTTCGCCGCCCTGCAGGCCGAGGTTGACGCGCTGCGCGCCGCCCGCGCGGCCGAGATCGCGCAGATGGGGGAGATTCTTGACGCGCTGGACCGGATGCTGGGCGTGACCACCGCGCCCCGCGGCCAGGTGACGGAGGGCCGGAACCCTGCCGATGCCGCACAGGAACCGGAAGCCGATGTTGCCAGCGCTCAGCCGCAGGGCGGTCCTTCGGCGGTCCCGGAACCCGGCGTCCTTCGCGACGAGGACCCGCTGCCCGAGGACGAGCCTGCCGCCGATGCCGATCTGCCCGAGGATATCCGGGCCGCCGAGGTCGGCAACGAGCCTGTTGAAAAGGAAAGCCGCTGATGCCCATCGTCGAGTTCACCATCGGCCACAGGAAATACGAGCTTTCCGCCCAGGAAGGCGAGGAGCGGCTGCTGAAGCGCGCCGCCGCCATGCTGGATACCGAGGCCCGCACCATCCTGGAACAGGCAGGGCGGATGCCGGAACCGCGCCTGCTGCTGCTGGCGGGGCTGATGCTGGCCGACCGGACCTCGGGGCTTGAGGACCGGCTGGTCAATGTCGAACGCGAATTGGCGCGGCTGAAGTCTAACCCGCCGCGGGTCGAGGTTCCGGTGATCCCGCCCCAGATCGGCGAGGCGCTGGCCGAGCTTGCCGCCCGCGCCGAGGCATTGGCCGACAAGGCCGAGGAAAGCCTGTCCCGCTGAGTTTCGCCGGCCGTGGCAGACACCGCGCCGCCGGTACGGACCTGCCGCGTCTGGCAGGCGAAGAGATGGGCAGGGTGTTGCGGGTAGCCGTGGAAGGCCAGCCGAAACCTGCCGCTGGCAGCGATTCTGGTTGAGCCTCATCCTGCGGACAGGTCCGGCCAGCGGATCAGCCTTCTCTAGATCCACTGGCTGACGGAGCCGATCATCAGCGCATTTCAATGAAAAAGGAGGCCGCTCGGGCCTCCTTCGTCTTTTGCGGATTCAGCGCGCGTCCACGGGGACGTAGTCTCGCCGGTCCTCGCCCACGTAAAGTTGGCGGGGGCGGCCGATCTTGCTGTCCGGGTCGCCCAGCATTTCCGTCCACTGGCTGATCCAGCCGACGGTGCGCGACAGCGCGAAGATGGGGGTGAACATCGCGGTCGGGAAGCCCATCGCCGACAGGATGATGCCGGAATAGAAGTCAACGTTGGGATAAAGCTTCTTCTGGACGAAGTAGTCGTCTTCCAGCGCGATGCGCTCAAGCTCCTTGGCGACCTGCAGGGTCGGGTTGTCCTCGATCCCGAGGATGCCCAGCACCTCGTCCGCCGACTGCTTCATGATCTTCGCCCGCGGGTCGAAGTTCTTGTAGACGCGGTGACCGAATCCCATCAGGCGGAAGGGATCGTCCTTGTCCTTGGCGCGCTTGACATATTCCGGGATGCGGTCGACCGAGCCGATCTCCTTCAGCATCTCCAGCGCCGCCTGGTTGGCGCCGCCATGCGCCGGCCCCCAGAGGCAGGCGATTCCCGCCGCGATGCAGGCAAAGGGGTTCGCGCCCGACGATCCCGCCAGTCGCACCGTCGAGGTCGAGGCGTTCTGTTCATGGTCCGCGTGCAGCATCATGATGCGGTCCATGGCGCGGGCCAGCGCGGGGTCCACCTTGTATTCCTCGGCCGGGACCGAGAAGCACATGTGCAGGAAGTTCGAGGCGTAATCGAGCTCGTTCTTCGGATAAACGAAGGGCTGCCCGATCGAATACTTGTAGGCCATGGCCGCAAGCGTCGGCAGCTTGGCGATCAGCCGGATCGAGGCGACCTCGCGGTGCCAGGGGTCGTTGATGTCGAGGCTGTCGTGGTAGAAAGCGGACAGCGCACCGACCACGCCCACCATCGTCGCCATCGGGTGGCTGTCGCGGCGGAAGCCGCGGAAGAAATACTGCATCTGCTCATGCACCATTGTGTGGCGCGTGATGCGATTCTCGAAATCCTGCATCTGCTTGGGCGTCGGCAGTTCGCCGTAAAGCAGCAGATAGGCGGTTTCCAGGTGGTGGCCATGGTGGGCCAGCTGCTCGATCGGGTAGCCGCGATACCACAACTCGCCCTTGTCGCCGTCGATATAGGTGATGGCGCTGGCGCAGGCCGCCGTCGAGGTGAAGCCGGGGTCGAAGGTGAACACATCCGCCTGGCCGTAGAGCTTGCGGATATCGACGCAGTCCGGCCCCACGGTCGGGGACAGGACGGGCAGGTCGAGTTCCTTGTCGTTTACGGTGATCCGCGCAGTCTTTGCTTCGGCCATCACACAGTCCTTCTCGCCAGTAGCCCGCTTGGGGCCGATAAGGTCGGGGTCTCTCACGCCGTGGCGTCTGCCAGGCGGGCGAGCGTTTCGTCGCGGCCCAGGGCCAGCATCATGTCGAATACGCTGGGGGTGGCGGTTCGGCCGGCCAAGGCGGCCCGAACGGGCGCCGCGACCTTGCCCAGACCCACGCCCCGCGCCTCGGCAATCCGCTGCGCCGCCGCCTCCAGATCATCTCGCGCCCAGTTAGCATTCTGCAGCGCAGCGGTCAAATCTTCGAGTATACCTTTGGACACCGTATCAAGCGCATTTTTCGCCTTTTCGTCTGCCTCGACCGGCCGCTCGATCAGCGCGAACCTTGCCTGGTCCAGCAGTTGCGGCAGGGTGCGGGCCTTCTGCTTCAGCGCGGACAGGGCAGGCGTCATGCGCTGCAGTTGCACGGGCGTCAGTGCCGGCTGCCCCGTGGCCTTCAGGAAGGCCGAAAGTTCCTGCAGCAGCGCCTCGTCCGTCATGGCGGCGATATGGTGGCCCGAGACATGTTCCAGCTTCTTGAAGTCGAGCCGCGCCGGCGCCTTGCCGATTCCGCCGAGGTCGAACCACTCCAGCGCCTGCGCATCATCGAACAGTTCGTCGTCGCCATGACTCCATCCCAGCCGGGCGAGGTAGTTGCGCATCGCCGCCGCCGGATAGCCAAGCGCCGCGTATTCATGCAGGCCGACGGCGCCGTGGCGCTTGGACAGCTTCTTGCCGTCGGTGCCGTGGATCAGCGGGATATGGGCAAAGACCGGCAGGTCCCAGCCGTTCGCCGCATAGACCTGCGCCTGCCGCGCGGCGTTGGTCAGGTGGTCGTCGCCGCGGATGATGTGGGTGACGCCCATGTCGTGGTCGTCCACCACCACCGCGTGCATGTAGGTCGGCGTCCCGTCGGAACGCAGCAGCACCATGTCGTCCAGCTGGTCGTTGCGGAAGGTCACGTCGCCCTGCACCGCGTCCCGGATCACCGTCTCGCCCTCGCGCGGCGCCCGCAGGCGGATCGCGAAGGGCGCATCCGGGCGCGTCGAGGGATCGGCGTCCCGCCATGGGCTGACGAAGGGCTGGCTGGGATTCCCGGCCCGCCATTCCTCGATCTCGGCGGGCGTGGTGTAGCAGGGATAGGCGGTGCCCGCCTCCATCATCTGCCGCGCCACCTCGGCATGGCGGTTGGCGCGGGCGAACTGGCTGACCGGCTCTCCGTCCCAGTCGAGACCCAGCCATGTCAGCCCCTCAAGGATGGCCTCGGTCGCCTCGGGGGTCGAGCGGGCGCGGTCGGTGTCCTCGATCCGCAGCAGGAACCTGCCACCGCGGCCGCGGGCGTAAAGCCAGTTGAACAGCGCCGTGCGCGCCCCGCCGATGTGCAGATAGCCCGTGGGCGATGGCGCAAAGCGCGTGACGACGGGGGATGAAGGCATGGCGGGTCCTGCTTTTCGGTCTTCGGGCGGACCTTAACCTTTCGGAAAGGACCGGAGGGATAGGATCGCGGAAGGGATACGGACAGGAACGGGGAAGAACAAGATTGACGGCGGCTGAGGCGGCGGAACCTTCCGGCGGGCGCTGGCGCGCAGGGTTGCGGGCGCTTGGCGCCTTCCTGATGTCGCGCGGAAGCTCGGGCGCATTGCCGACGGCCGAACGGGTGACCCGCGCCGGGCTGCTGATCTGGGCGCCGGTGCTGGTCGCCCTGGGGATCGGCGGCTGGTTCCTGCTGCGGTTCGAGCCGGGGGGGACGCATTACGCCCTTGCCGGGGCGGGGATGGCGGGCGCTCTCTGGACGGCGCGCATGGCGCGGGGTCGTGCGGTGGCGGGCCGACTCGACTGGAACCGTGCCGACCTGCTGCGGCTCGGCGCCTTGGGGATGGCGCTGGTGCTCACAGGCTTTCTTGCGGCGGGGCTGCGCCTGCATCTCGTGGCAGCACCGGTCATGGATTACCGCTATTATGGCCCGGTCGAGGGACGCGTGGTGGAAATCGACCGCTCGGCCCGCGACCGGATGCGGGTGACGCTGGACCGGGTGGTGCTGCGCGACACGCCCCCCGGACGAACGCCCGATCGGGTGCGGCTGTCCCTGATGGGCGGGATTGCACTTCCTGCGCCGGGCAGCCGGGTCATGCTGACGGGCCACCTGGGTCCGCCGCCCGGTCCGGCCGAGCCTTACGGCTTCGATTTCCGCCGCGCCGCCTTTTTCGAAGGGCTGGGCGCGGTCGGCTACACCCGCACGCCGATCCTGACCGTCGAGCCGGCACCCGCCCGGCGGATCGACGCGGCGGCGGTGCGGCTGCGGCTTTCGCAGGCCATGCAGCGGTCCATCGGCGGGCAGGAAGGCGCGGTCGCGGCGGCCCTGATGACAGGAGACCGTTCCGGCATCGCCGAGGCCACGAACCAGATGATGCGTGATTCGAACCTTTATCACATCGTCTCGATCTCGGGCCTGCACATGTCGATGCTGGCGGGCTTCGTTTATGCGGCGCTGCGGCTGGCGCTGGCCGCGCTGCAGTCCCGTGGCGGCGGGGTGCCTGCGGGGATGGCGGTCCACAAGATCGCGGCGCTTGTGGCCCTTGTGGTGGCCACGGGCTACCTGTGGATCTCGGGCGGCGGCGTGGCGACCGAGCGGGCCTGGCTGATGGTCGCGGTGATGCTGTCGGCGGTTCTGCTGGACCGCCGCGCGATCTCGCTGAGAACGGTCGCGCTTGCGGGGCTGGTGATCCTGCTGGTGGCGCCCGAGGCGCTGGTGACCTCGGGCTTCCAGATGAGCTTTGCCGCCACTGCCGCGCTGATCCTGCTGTTTCCCGCCTGGTCGCGGCGCGCGCAGGCTCTCCCCTGGATCGTCCGGGGCGTGGCGATTCTGGTGATCTCGTCACTGATCGCGGGGCTGGCGACCTCGCCCATCGCAGCGGCGCATTTCAACCGCTCGGCGCAATACGGCCTGGTCGCGAATTTGCTGGTGGTCCCGGTCATGGGGGCGGTGGTCATGCCCGCGGGCGCGCTCGCGGCGCTGCTGGCCCCTGTCGGTCTGGCCGAGCCAGCCTTGTGGCTGATGGGGCTTGGGACGCGCTGGATGCTGTTCGTGGCCGAGCAGGTCACCGGCTGGGGCGGCGCGGTGCTGACGGTCCGCGCGCCCCATTGGGCTGCGCTGCCCTTGGGCGGAACCGGGGTGACGGTCGGCCTGCTTGCCCTGCATGGAACACGCGGCAGGCTTTCCCGGATCGCCCTTTTCCTCGCAGGGCTGATGGTGCTGGGCAGCGCGGCGCTCTGGCATGTGACCGGGCGCCCCCATCTTCTGATCGCGTCGGACGGAACGGCGGTCGGGTTGATGACCCCGGCAGGACGGTCGCTGTCCAAACCGGCAGGAGCCTTCGTGGCGGACAGTTGGCTGCGGGCCGACGGCGATCTCGCCAGCGCCGAAGAAGCCGCCGCCCGGCCCGGATGGGAGGGCGAGCGCGGCGCGCGCCGCGCATCCCTTGCCGGCCGGGACGTCGTTCACCTCACCGGCAAGGGCGCGGCCGGGCGGGCAGCCGAGGCCTGCACCAGCGGCACGATCGTCATCCTTGCCGCCCCCGCGCCGGATGGCCTGCGTGGCGGATGCGAGCTGTTCGATCAGTCACATCTGTCGCGCAGCGGCGCCATGGCGGGCTTTCTGCAAGGCGGGAAGATCCAGTGGATCAGCGACGCATCGGCGAACGGAGAACGCCTGTGGACCTCGCGCACGGTGCGAAGGCGTTGGATGGCGTCTTCGGGCCCAAGGTAGTCCGCTTGGCGCCGCGCTGCTGCGGCTGATGACGGGGCGGTTGCAGGTGTGCGGGAGAGGACTCCATGACGGGATCAGGCGCGATTGCAGCTGCAGGGCGGCTCATTGGCATGAAGGCGGGATGTGCCATGGGCGATAAAGATCGGAGGGATACGCCCTGGCCGGAACCGCCGCGGTCGGGCGCATTCATGTCGAAGATCCGCTTGCCGCGGGCGGATGAGGTTGCCCGGAACCCTGTTCCTCCGACGCAGCCTTTCCCCATCAGCGAAGATCGCAGCGCAGGACCTCAATGATTCGGCCTGCAGCCTTGCCGTCGCCGTAAGGCGATCCGCGGCTGGCCATGGCTGCGCAGGCGGCAGGATCGTCCAGCAGGGCTTGGGCCGCCGCGCGGATCGGCTCGGACGCGGTGCCGACAAGCCGCGTCACCCCGGCGCTGACCGCCTCGGGGCGCTCGGTGGTTTCGCGCAGCACCAGGACCGGCTTGCCCAAGGCTGGCGCCTCTTCCTGCACGCCGCCCGAATCCGACAGGATCAGCGTGGCCCGGCTCATCGCGGCGACAAAGGAGGCGTAATCCAGCGGCTCGCAAAGCAGGACGCGGTCCATCGCGGCGAAGCGTTCACGCACGACCCCGCGCACATTCGGGTTGTGGTGAACCGGCAGGATCATCTGGACGTCGGGATTGTCCTCGACCAGCCGCGCAAGCGCATCGCAGATGCGGGCCAAGGGTTCGCCGAAATTCTCGCGCCGGTGCAGCGTCACCAGCAGCAGGCGCTTGCCGGGGTCAAGGGCAAGGCCGGTCCGGGGCCTGGTGGCGGCCACATGATGCAGCGCGTCGATGACCGGGTTGCCGGTCACATGGATGTCGGTCGCGGGATAGCCCTCGGCCAGCAGGCGGTCAGCCGACAGTTGCGTCGGCGCGAAGTGCCAGCGGCTCAGGCGGCTTGCCACGACGCGGTTCAACTCCTCGGGAAAGGGGTTGGCGATGTCGCCGGTCCGCAGGCCGGCCTCGACATGGCCGAACGGGACCTGGGCGTAGAAGGAGGAAAGCGCCATCGCCAGAACCGTGGTCGTGTCCCCCTGCGCCAGCACTGCGTCCGGCTGTTCGGCGGCCAGCACCTCCTCCAGCCGGATCAGCAGCCGCCCGGTCAGGCCGCCGAGGGTCTGGCCGGGCTCCATGATGTCCAGGTCGATGTCGGGCGCGATGCCGAAAAGGTCGAGCACCTGGTCCAGCATCTGCCGGTGCTGCGCCGTCGCAAGCACCCGGCAGTCAAATGAGGGATCGGCCTGCAATGCCCGGATCACCGGCGCCATCTTGATCGCCTCGGGGCGGGTGCCGACGGTGCAGAGGATCTTCTTCCTCATATCCGGTGGTCCGCTGCGATCAGCGCGCAGGCGCGGTCGTAAAGGGCGGTGTCCTGCCGGTTGGCGCGGATCAGCCGGTCGCGCAACTCGGGAGGAAGGGTGGAAAGCATGGCCTCCTCGCGCCCGGCCATGCTGTCGGCGCTGGCATGGGTGACGTTGTGGCGCGTATCCTCGGGCAGTCGCAGGGCCAGGCCATGCTGGCCAAGGATATCGCCGAAGCGGGCAACGTCATCCTCGAAATGCTCGGTCCGGCCCAGCAGTTCGACGCCGGAGAGCGTCCTCAGCGCGGTGCCGAGATCGTAGACGATGCCTTCGGCCGTGCGCTTGTGGACCGGACGCAGACGGAACTGGCAGGCAAAGAAGCGTGTCTGCGCATTCGAGACGTTGCCGATCTCTGTGGCCGAGCCAAGACAATGATCGATCCATCCTGCCAGGTCATGCCGGCGCGCGGCCACTGCGGTTGTCGTCATGTCGAACTCCGGCACGGACGGCATTGCCAAGGAGCCAGCGTGGTTCGCGGCGCGCCGGACCAGTTCGGCGTCAAGCTCGTCCGGCGCGAGGGAGCCCAGCGGCGTGCCGTCGGCACGTTCCGGCCCGCGCTTGAAGCGGTAGATCGAGGCGATCCGCAGGAAAGGATTGCGGACGAAGATCGCCGCCAGGACGCGGTATTCCAGCGAACTGGGCGGCGGCAGCATGATCTGGTGCGAGGAGAATGCGACCGCCTGCCGTCGGCGCATGATGATCCTGTCCAGTTGCTCCTGGTCGATGGTGAAGAAGGGATAGGGGCCGTCAAACGACTCGTGCCGGTCGCCGAAGTTGTGGGCAAGGACGTGGTCGAAGGACGTCCCGGCGTTCTTGTAGATATGGTAATGAAGGATGACGGTCCGCATCGGGAATTTCCGGGCGATCAGCGGCCGGGCAGGCTGCCCGAGGGGCGGCCCTGCCGATAGCGGTGCGGCACCCATGTGCCCCAGCGGCTTTCGAAGATGTCCCTGTTGCGCTGGAACAACTGCTGCTTTTCGCCCGAGGGCAGCGCGTCGAAGCTGGCCGACAGGTGGTGGTGGCAGAAGGCGTCCTCGGCCAGCGCCATCTGCAGCCCGGCTTGCCGGAAGGTGGCGCAGTGGTCGTCGTCCTCGAACATGCCGAGGCCGTAGACCTCGGGCAGATGACCCAGCCGGTCAAGGTCGGCGCGGCGGAACATGGCGCAGAAATAGGCGCAGACGTGGATGGGGGTCCATGTCCCCCGGTGCCCGGTCGCAAGATCGCGGGCGGCGCAGATCATCTGGTCCATGTCGGCATAGGCGATCTCGACCCGCGCCTCGTTGCCGATGTTGTTGGTCATCGGGCCGACGATGCCGATGTCCGGATTGCGCTGCAGGTGGCGGACCATCGCCAGCAGCGCGCCCGGCGCAAGGAAGGTGTCGTTGTTCAGCAGCAGGACATATTCCCCGCTGGAGGCCGCGATGCCGCGGTTGTTGCCGGGGGCAAAGCCCAGGTTCTCGCCGTTCTCGACCATCCGGATCCGGTCGTCGTCGGCGGCGCGGTCCCGCAGCACCTCTCGCACTTCAGGGGCCGAGCCGTTGTCCACCAGCACGACTTCAAGGTTCGGATAGACCTCGCCCCGGCCCAGCAGCGCGTGCAGCGTGGCCAGCGTCATCTCGATGTCCGCGCCGTAATGCAGCACGATGACGGACAGCTTCGGCTCACGCCGCATCTCGGCCAGCAGGTCGGCGGCGCGGAAGGACCAGGCGTTGTCCAGCGCATATTGCCGCAGCCGCTGGCCGAAGGCCGCGTCCCGTGCCAGGGGCGCGGCGCGGCGGATGGCCGCGGCGAAGCCCGCCGGATCGTCGGCGCGGAACACCAGGTCGCCCGCCCGGTCGAGTTCGGGCAGCGAGGTCGAGACGGTCGGCCGCATGACCGCCGAATATTCGTAGAACTTGACCGGGTCGCAGGCCCTGATGATCGGCAGCAATTGGAAGGGAATGATCAGCACGTCCATCTGGCCGTGAAAGGCAGGCACGTCGGCATAGGGGATTTCCCCGTGCAGCGTGACGTTCGGCAACCGACCCAGCCGCAGCGGAGCCTCGGCCGTCACAGCGCCGCAGAGATGGATGTCGAAGCCCGGATTGTCGCGGGCGACGGCTTCCAGCAGGTCGGTGTCGAACCATTCGGCGATCGCCCCCACATAGCCCACGCGGATCGCGCCGGACCTCGGCTTGCCGGCAAGCCAGGCGGGGGCCGGATCGTCGCCCTCGCGGATGAAGTGGCTCACGTCGGCGCCGTTGCGGACCATCGTCACCGCGCGCATCGGGGCGAACTTGTCATGAAGATATTGCGAACTGACGATCATCTTGTCGGCCCGCGCGATCATCTCCAGCTCGGCCTCCAGCACATGGGGTTCGGTGTTGGAAAAGCCGCCGATGTCGTCCATGCAGTCGAAGGTGATCTGGTATTCCGGCGACAGGTGGCGGGCGAGGTTCCACCAGAAGGGATGCTCGATCACCACATGGCTGACGGGCGAGGCGCCGACCGCATCGGCAAGCGCGTGGAAATGTTCGACCCATGCCCGCGCCTGCGCGCCGGTCGGCACCCCGGTATAGGCCTGCAGCCCGCGCATTCCCCGGCCGGGCAGCCGGACCACATGGACCATGGGCGCGACCTCGCGCACGCTGCCCTCGCGCAGGTTCTGCTCCATCTCGATGAAGAAGACGCGGTGGCCCTCGGCCGCCATCCGGGTGGAAAGATGCTGCGGCCGCTGGGTGCGGAAATCCCAGTTGATGATCGACAGCACGAAGATGTCGGGCTTGTCGCCTGTCCGCGCCGGGACGGTCCCGTAGCCTGCGGCCGCGGGCGCCGACAGCGGCGGAAAGGCCAGCGCCCGCGGGATGCCGCCCGGCACCGGCAGCCCGCGCTTGACGCGCTCGACGGCGGCGCCGGGCAGCACCCGGCGCAGGGCCCGGCCACCGCTGCGGTAAAGCCGGCGGTAGATCGGCTTCAGGATGGTCTGGCGTTCCCGTTCAAGCCATGCCGTGGCCGAGGCGAGCGCCTGCCCCGTTGCCTCAAGCCGGGCCTCAAGCTGGGCGGCGTGATCCTGCAGATGCTCGATGGTGGCCCAGCGCGCCTCGGCGATCTCGGTCATCTCGTCGCGCTGCGCCTCGGTGGCGGCGACAAGGCGTTCCAGATCGCGCACTGTCCCGGCAGCCTCCGCCGCGGCGATGCGATGCGCCTCGCCTGCGTGCCGCTCGGCGGCAAGAGCGGCCATGCCCTCGTCCCGCTGCGCCTCGGTGGCACGCAATTGGGCGGCAAGATTGGCGGTCACCTCATCGCGTTGCGCCTCGGTGCGGGCAAGCTGGTCGGCCATCGCGGCCATGCCCTGGTCCCGCTGTGCCTCGGCAGCCCGAAGCCGGGCGGTGAAGGTGGCAACGGCCTCGTCCCTTTGGGCCTCGGTGGCGCGCAATCGGGCGGAAAGGTTGGCTGTCACCTCGTCGCGTTGCGCTTCGGTGCGGGCAAGTTGCGCGGTCAGGTCCGCCATGCTTTTTTCCCGCTGCGCCTCGGTGGCGCGCAGGCGGGCGGTCAGGCTGGCGGTCACCTCGTCCCGCTGGGCCTCGGTCCGTGCAAGCTGGTCGGCCATGGCGGCGAGGCTTTCGTCGCGCTGGGCCTCGGTCGATTGCAACTGCTCGGTCAGGACGGCCACGCTTTCGTCGCGCTGCGCCTCGGTCTGGCGGACGCGGTCCTGCTGGGCGGCCAGATCGCGGCGCAGGGCGGCGGCGGCCAGATGACCGTCCCGCAAGGCGGCGGCATTCGCCTGCTCGACCGCGCGGGCCGGGGCGGACAGCGCCTGGAACCGGCGGGCGAAGGGGGCAAGCCCTGCCGCTGCCGGAACCTCGCCGCGCCCTGCGGCTGCGGCGAGGGCATCGAAGAGTTCAAGCGCAAGGCTTTCGATCAGGCTGTCAGACGCCGCGATGTCGCCGTGCCGGTGCACCGCGTCGGGCAAGAAGCTTTCCTCGACACGCGGCTGCGCCCCGGCGGGCGCGTCCTCGTCGAACAGACCCGCGATGCGGGCAAGGACGGGGGCAGGGTCCTGCACCCAGCCGGGAAACAGGACGATCTGCCGCGGCAATCCCTCGGATCCGGCGATGGCGGAAAGCGTGTGATTGATCCAGGACAGCATCGCCGCATCGGCAGCAAAGCCGTTGCGGCGGTTGATCGACCCCGCGACCTCGCGCGGGTCGCGCAGCGCGATCAGCACCGCGCCGCACCCGCCCCGCGCATCCAGCCAGGCCCGCCAGAGGGGCAGCGTCAGCGACAGGCGGGGGTCCTTGACCATGATGCGGCCCGCCTTGCCGAAGCTGGCCGCCACGGCCCGGTCCATCCGGCCCAGGATCGCCTCATCCGGCGCGGGAAGGTCCAGCGGCCCGACACGGAACCACAGCGCCCCCTGATCCGACAGGATGGCCTCGTTCAGCGCGACAACCGCCCGCGGCTCGAAATGCCCGCGCGGGTTGTCCTCGGCCGGGCCGCCCGCGTCGCGCGGCAGCGCAAATCCCAGCGCGCCGCAGCTTTCCCCCAGAAACGAGGTCCCGCTGCGGTGCATTCCGGCAATCAGCAGCACGGTCGGGGAAGAAGGCACTGCGCATTCCTGTCTGGATCAACGGCTTGTGCCTATCGGGCGCATGGAGCGGGGTCAACGCGCGGATCGGTCAGGCATGCCCCTCGGCCCGCAGCCCGTCGAAGACCCGGCCAAGCGCGCCGTCGAGCTTGTCGAACATCTCGTCCATCTGCGCGTCGGTCAGGATGAAGGGCGGGCACAGCACGATGGACTGCCCCAGCGGGCGGCAGATCAGCCCCATGTCGGTGCAGGTGTTGGCGATGCGCTCGCTGACGGACAGATGCGGGGGGAAGGGCTCCTTCGTGTCGGCGTTCTTCACGGCCTCCAGCGCCCACATGAAGCCGACGCCGCGCAACTCGCCGATGTTCTGGTGGCGCTGCATGATGTCGCGCAGGCCGGCCTCCATCCGGGGGGCCTTGTCGATGACGTTCTGCGCCAGTCCCTCGTTCATCACCACGTCGATGGCCTTCAGCGCGATGGCGCAGCCGACCGGGTGGCCCGAGGCGGTGAAACCGTGCGGGAACTCCTCGATGGGCGTGATGGCCGCGTCCAGTCGGTCGCTGAGTTCCGGCCCCAGGATCACCGCGCCCATCGGGAAGAACCCGGCGGTGAGGTTCTTCGAGGAAATGATCGCATCCGGCATGAAATCGTAGGTCTGGCAGCCCCAAGTGTTGCCGGTGCGGCCGAAGCCGGTGATGACCTCGTCGGCGATCAGCGGGATGCCGTGCTTCTTGAGGATCGGCTGGGCTGCCTGGAAATAGCCCCTGGCCGGGGGGATCACGCCGCCCGCGCCCTGCACGGGTTCGGCGAAGAAGCCCGCGATGGTATCGGCGCCCTCGCGCTGGATCGTGTCCTCAAGCTCGCGGGCGAGGCGGGCGACGAACTCGGCCTCGGATTCGCCCGCTTTCCCCTCGCGCCAGAAATGCGGGCAGGTCAGGTGGATGAAGCCGTCCAGCGGCA
>NZ_JAUNPC010000011.1:0-10005 GCF_030536915.1 Paracoccus sp. (in: a-proteobacteria) | reverse complement strand
TTCCCCTCGCGCCAGAAATGCGGGCAGGTCAGGTGGATGAAGCCGTCCAGCGGCAGGCCGAAGACCTCGTTATAGGGCTTGCCGGTCATGCTGGCCGACACGGCCGTGACCCCGTGATAGGCATTCCAGCGCGTCAGGATCTTGCGGCGCTGCGGCTTGCCTTCGGCCCGGTGCAGGAACCACAGCATCTTGACCATGGTGTCGTTCGCTTCCGACCCCGAGTTCGTATAGAACACCTTGCCGCGCTGGAAGGGCGAGACCTCGACCAGCTTTTCCGACAGCATCACCGTCTGGTCCGACATCCGCCCGAAGAAGGCGTGATAGCCGGGGAAGCGGTCGTATTGCGCCTTGGCGGCCTGGGTCAGCCCCGGATGGTCGAAGCCCGCGACCATGTTCCACAGCCCCGAGTTCGAATCGAGCCACTTCCGCCCCTGCGTGTCGAACACATAGGGCCCCTCGCCATGGGTCAGGACGATGGTGCCGCGGCTTTCGACGCTGGGCAGGTCGGTGAAGCCATACATCGAAACGGTTTCGGCGCGTGCGGCCCAGCTCTTGTCGTCCATGATCGCCTCCAATGCGGATGGCGCAAGGCTATCCGGGCGCGCGGCCGGGTTCAACAAAACCATCTGCGGCGCGGGGGCGGCGGGCTGGCGGACTAGGACATTGGTCGGACTGTCGCGGCTTTGCGCGCAGGATCATCCTGCAGGGGCAGGGATGGAGGACGCCATGCGGAAGCTTCTGTTCGCGCTGGCCTTGCTGCCGATGCCGCTGATGGCGCAGGACCTGGCGATCCCGCCGGTCAAGATGCTGGACACCTCGCACGAGGTGCGGGACCAGCAGGCGGACCACGACCGCCGCATGGCGCTGATGGAAAGCATCCTTGCCGAAGAACTGTCCGGCAGGCTCGTCAGCCGAGACGACATCGCCGGCGCCTGCCCGCGCGAGACGACCGAGTGCCTCGTCACCGCGCTGCGCGAGCGGGGGGCCGAACGCGGGCTGTTCATCGTCGTGCAGAAGACCAGCACCCTGATCCTGCAGGCTTTCGCCAGCCTCGTCGATCTGGAGGGCGAGAAGCTGGTGACGCACAGCGAACTCAGCTTCCGCGGCGACAATGACGAGGCGTGGCGGAAGGCCGCGCATTTCCTTGCGGACAAGCTGCGGGACGCGGGATAGCGGCGCTTTCCCCGGCGGTCCCGTGACGCTATATGGGCCGGGTTCCACGGAAAGCGCGCCATGACCGACCAGACCCCCAAGCGGCTGTTCATCAAGACCTACGGCTGCCAGATGAACGTCTATGACAGCCAGCGCATGGCCGAGGCCATGGGCGCGGAAGGCTATGTCCAGACCGACCGGCCCGAGGATGCGGACATGGTGCTGCTGAACACCTGCCACATCCGGGAAAAGGCGGCCGAGAAGCTGTATTCCGACCTCGGGCGGCTGAAGCCGCTGAAGGGCACGCGCCCCGACCTGAAGATCGGCGTCGCGGGCTGCGTGGCGCAGGCCGAGGGCGAGGAGATCATCCGCCGGATGCCGCTGGTGGACCTGGTCGTCGGCCCGCAGGCCTATCACCGCCTGCCCGCCATGGCGCGGGGCGAGGCTCCGCCCGTGGACACCGACTTCCCCCCCGAGGACAAGTTCGACCACCTGCCGGCTCGCGCCGCGACCCGCCGCGCGCCCGCCGCCTTCCTGACCGTGCAGGAGGGCTGCGACAAGTTCTGCGCCTTCTGCGTCGTCCCCTATACCCGCGGGGCCGAGGTCAGCCGCCCGGCCGAGCGCATCCTGGCTGAAGCCCGCGACCTCGTGGCCCGCGGCGTGCGCGAGATCACCCTGCTGGGCCAGAACGTCAACGGCTGGCACGGCGAGGCGGGCGAGGGCTTCGGCACCCTGATCCGCCGGATCGCGGAGATCGAGGGTCTCGACCGCATCCGCTATACGACCAGCCACCCCAACGACATGGCCGATGACCTGATCGACGCGCACCGGGATATTCCGCAATTGATGCCCTACCTGCACCTGCCCGTGCAGTCGGGGTCCGACCGCATCCTCAAGGCGATGAACCGCAAGCACACGGCGGACCACTATCTGCGCCTGATCGACCGCATCCGCGCGGCGCGGCCCGACATCATGCTGACCTCGGACTTCATCGTGGGATTTCCCGGCGAAACGGACGAGGACCACGCCGCGACCCTGCGGTTGGTGGAACAGGTGGGCTTCGGCACCGCCTTCAGCTTCAAGTATTCGCCGCGTCCGGGCACCCCCGCCTTCGACCGCCCGATGGTCGAGGATGCCGTGGCGGATGCGCGACTGCAGGAACTGCAGGCGCTGCTGGACTGCCAGCAGAAGGCGGCGCAAGTGTCGATGGTAGGCCGCACGCTGGGCGTGTTGTTCGAGAAGCCGGGGCGCCTACCGGGGCAGTTGGTCGGGAAGTCGGACTACCTGCATTCCGTCTTCGTCCACGCGCCTGCCGCGCAGGTGGGCGACTTGGTGCAGGTGCGGATCAAGGCAAGCGCCTCGAACTCGCTGGAGGGCGAACTGGCCTAGAAGCCGTGGGTCAGGATGTCGATGGCGCGGAAGATTTCGTCGCGCCACGATGCCGCCGAGCCGATTGCCGGGCCGAGATCGCGGGGCCGCATGGCCGACATCTGCGGGATGCGGACCATCCATGTCCGGTCGTCGAAGAGGACCACCGGCGTCAGTTGCGCCAGCGTCGCGCGTTCATCGACCCGGAACATTGGCGCGACGAGGCGCGATTGCGGCAGGTCGATGAGGTCCGTCTGCAGGTCAACGACGTGCAGCCCGTCCGGTAGCCGATGGATGTCGAACTGCGCCAAGGTTCAGAACATCCGGTATTTCTCAAGCGGCAGGCCATGCTCCTCGACCTCGCGGGCATAGGCGGCCAGCGCCTCGCGGTTCTCCTCGACCCAGCGGCGGTTGCGTTCCAGCTTGACGGCGTGGCGCAGCGCGTCCTCGGCGATGCGGGACAGGTTCAGGCCGTAGTCGCGGGCCTCGTGGATGACAGAGTCCTCGACAGTCAGGTTCAGACGGGCGCGCATCGTGTCACCTCCATGCGCATGAAGGATGCGCGGGTGTAGTCCCTGTGTCAATCGGCGATGAAGGGCTGCGGCGTCATGGCATAGGCCAGATGCAGCGGGTGCCGCGGCTGGCCCGTTTTCGTCAGGCCGAGGTGCAGCGCCTCGGCGCCCGCTTGGCGGAACAGGGCCAGCGCCGCCCGTGCGCGGTCCGGCTTGGCGTGCATTCCCCAGCCGCAGACGACGCGCTGCGCCCAGACCGCGGCGTTCTGCAGGGCGGCGTCGTTCCCTTCACCGACCGGATCGGCAGTGGTGCGAAGGTCCTTTGGATAGGTGGCGCGGAAGGCGTAGAGGTTCACAATCCGGTAGGCGCCGCAGCCCATCGCACGCGTCCGCGCCTCGCAGCGGGCGATGGTCGGGTCGTTGCGGCGTTCGTCCACAGTCGAGGGGTTCAGCATCACCCAGGCAAGCCGGGGCAGCGTCGCGTGCCAGACCCGCGTCAGGCTGTAGCGGTAACGCTCGCAGTCCGAGAACACCGCTTCGGACTCGACCTCGCCCGCCCGATGGCGGCGGATCAGCGTCATGCCTCCTGCTCGCCCCGGCGGAACAGCATCAGCGGCAGGCCGGCGAGGAACCAGCCCAGCAGGAAGCCGAAGCCCGTGGCCCAGAACCCCGCTGTCGTCAGCGGCACCGCCGGGCGGAAGTCGCCCCATGTGGCCGCGATCGTTTCGGTGTCGCGCATCCGGTGAGGCAGGGCGATCCGTTCCAGCGGCGAGGCGGCGCGCAGCAGGCCGAGGTCGCTTTCGATCCGCGCCAGCCGCGTGAAGACGCGGCCCATGTCCTGCCCGTGCGAATCGAGGAACGCGGACCCTGCGATCTGCTCCAGCGCCGCTTGCCGGGTCAGACCGGCGCGGTCGGCGCTGGTGTCGAACTCGGCCGCGACCTGGCGCAGGGCGTCCGCCTGGCCGCCCAGTCGCTGGACATACTGGTCCGAGAAGGCGGGGAACTGCGACAGCGCCAGCGCAAAGGCCAGCGCCACCACCAGGCGGAACAGCCCGCTCAAGGCTTGTAGGCCGCCGCGAAGACGGGGGCGTAGATGTCGGTCAGCCGGGCGACGGCTTCCGAGGCCGAGATCTCGGCCGACTCGCCGGTGCGGCGGTTGGTCAGTTCCACCACGTTGTTGGCCAAGCCCCGCGGACCCACGGTGATGCGCCAGGGCAGGCCGATCAGGTCCATGGTGGCGAACTTGGCGCCCGCCCGTTCGTCGCGGTCATCGTAGAGGACTTCGAGGCCACGCGCCGACAGTTCCCGCTCCAGCGCCTCGCAGGCGCTGTCGGTGGAGGCGTCGCCCTGCTTGAGGTTGACCAGCCCGACATGGAAGGGGGTCACGCCCTCGGGCCAGATGATGCCCTTGTCGTCGTGGCTGGCCTCGATGATCGCGCCCAACAGGCGGGAAACGCCGATGCCGTGACTGCCCATGTGGACCGGGGTGCGGCTTCCGTCGGGGCCGACCACGGTGGCGCCCATCGGTTCCGAATACTTGGTGCCGAAATAGAAGATCTGCCCGACCTCGATCCCGCGGGCGGACTTGCGGCGCTCTTCGGGGATCTGGGCGAAGACCGCCTCGTCATGGGTTTCGTCGGTGCGGGCGTAGCGGCTGGTGAACTCTTCCAGCACGGCGGCGCAGGCGGCGTGGTCGTCATAGTCGATCTGCCGGTCGCCAAAGGTCAGGTCGGTGATCTCGGCGTCATAGAAGACCTCGGATTCGCCGGTTTCCGCCAACACAAGGAATTCATGCGTGTTCTCGCCGCCGATGGGGCCGCTGTCGGCGCGCATCGGGATCGCCTGCAGGCCCATGCGTTCATACGTCCGCAGGTAGCTGACGAGGTGCCGGTTATAGGCGTGCAGCGCGTCTTCCTTGGTCAGGTCGAAGTTGTAGCCGTCCTTCATCAGGAACTCGCGCCCGCGCATGACGCCGAAGCGGGGGCGGATCTCGTCCCGGAACTTCCACTGGATCTGGTACAGCGTCAGCGGCAGGTCCTTGTAGCTGTTCACATGGCCGCGGAAGATGTCGGTGATCATCTCCTCGTTGGTGGGGCCATAGAGCATCTCGCGTTTGTGGCGGTCGGTGACGCGCAGCATCTCCTCGCCGTAATCGTCATAGCGGCCGGATTCACGCCACAGGTCGGCTGGTTGCAGCGTGGGCATCAGGACGGGGATATGCCCGGCGCGCTGCTGTTCCTCGTGGACGATCTGTTCGACCCGGCGCAGGACCTTCAGGCCCAGCGGCAGCCAGGAATAGATGCCCGCCGACTGCTGCTTGATCATGCCCGCGCGCAGCATCAGCCGGTGGCTGACGATCTGCGCCTCGGAAGGGTTCTCTTTCAGGACGGGCAGGAAATAGCGCGACAGACGCATGGGCTTGACCTTTGGCGAGTTCAGGCGCCGGGTTAGCGGATCGCCCCGCGCGGGGCAACGGTCGCGGCCGGGCGCAAGCGCGCTTGCGCCGCTGGACGGGACGCGACAAAGAAGGTCACGGGCGGGACTTTCCGCCATGGACCATGGCCGGACCCGGCCGGAACGGAGCGTGCGCGATGCGGTTTGCCGGCAGCAAGCAGGCGATCTGGTGGGTAGGCGTGGCGCTGATCCTGGCGCTGGTCCTGTGGGTGCTGGGGGGTGCGATCATGCCCTTCCTGCTGGGCATGGCCATCGCCTATTTCCTCGACCCCGTGGCCGACCGGCTGGAACGGGCGGGGCTGTCGCGCGTCTTCGCCGTCATCCTGATCACCGCCATCGTCGTCCTGGCGCTGGCCGGCGCGCTGGTCTGGCTGGTGCCGCTGCTGATCCGGCAGGGCACGCAACTGGTGGAAACCGCCCCCGCCATGATCGACCGGCTGCAGGAACTGGTGCAGCGGCGATTCCCGCAACTGCTGCCCGACGGCGGTTTCGTGGACAACGCGATCGAGCAGGGGCGCACGACGCTGGCCGCCAGCATCGGCACCATCATGGGCACCGTCATGGGTTCGCTGAACGGCGTCATCGGCTTCGTCATGGTCATGGTGATCTCGCCGGTCGTGGCCTTCTACATGCTGCTGGACTGGGACCGGATGGTGCGCCGCATCGATGCGCTGCTGCCGCGGCCGCATCTGGACACGCTGCGGGGGATCTTCGGGCAGATCAACGACAGCATCTCGGGCTTCGTGCGCGGGCAGGCGGTCGTCATCCTGATCCTCGCGGTGTTCTATTCGGTGGGGCTGGCGATCGTCCAACTGCCCTTCGGCATCGTCATCGGGGTTTCGGCGGCCTCGCTGTCCTTCATCCCTTATGTCGGCACACTGCTGGGCGGCGTCATGTCCATCGGGGTGGCGCTGTTCACCTTCTGGGGGGAACCGGCCCGCATCATCGCGGTGGCGGGCATCTTCGTCGCCGGGCAGATGCTGGAAGGCAACTACCTGCAGCCCAAGATCGTCGGCGGCCATGTCGGGCTGCACCCGGTCTGGCTGATGCTGGCGCTCAGCGTCTTCGGCACGCTTTTCGGCTTTGTCGGGCTGCTGGTCGCGGTGCCGCTGGGCGCGGCGGTGGGGGTGATCGTCCGCTACTCGGTCGACCGCTACAAGGTCAGCCCCCTTTACACCGGCGCCGAGGCGCCGCCGCCCGTGCCCACGCCCACGCTGATCGAGATCGTGCCGCGCGGCACCGTCGCCCGCCGCTTCGCGACCGAGCGACGCACCCATGAAGAGGCCGTGCGCGACGCGCGGATCGAATCGGCCCGCGACGAGGCCGCGATCATCGCCCAGGAGGCGGCCGAGGACGACCACGCCAGCGTCGCCGTGGCCGAGGTCGAGGTGAAATGGCCCGAGGCGCCCCCGGTCATGGGCACCGGGCAGCCGAACCCGCGCGTGCGGACCTGGGGGGGACGGACCCGGAACGGCACCGACCCGCAGGACCCGGAGGAGCGCCACGCCCCCCGCACCACCGCCGAGATGATCGAGGAAGGGCGGAAGGGCTGAGCGGGGTGGCGCGGCAACTGACGCTTGATCTGCGGACGCCCCCGGCCCTGTCGCGGACGGATTTCCTGCCCGCGCCCGCCAATGCCGAGGCCATGGCGCTGCTGGACCGCCCGCGCGACTGGCCGCAGGGCCGGTTGCTGCTGGTCGGGCCGGAGGCGTCGGGCAAGTCGCACCTTGCCGCCTTCTGGGCGGCCGAGAACGGGGCGCAGCGGGTCCGCGCCTCGGCCCTGCGGCCCGAGATGGCGGATGCGCTGGTCGGCATCGAAGGCGCGCTGGTGGTCGAGGACGCCCATCGCGCCGGGGGCGCGGCGGGGGCCGAGCTTGCGCTGTTCCACCTGTGGAACCTTGCCGCCGAACGGGGCGCGCTGCTGCTGATCACGGCGCGGACGCCGCCGCGCGACTGGGGGCTGGCGCTGCCCGACCTGGCCTCGCGCATGGCCTCGACCGCGCTTGTGCGGCTGGAACGTCCGGACGAGCCGCTGCTGACCGCGGTGCTGGTCAAGCTGTTCGCCGACCGCCAGTTGTCGCCCGGACCGGGCGTGGTCGAGGCGCTGGTGCGCCACATGGACCGCGACTTGGGCCTTGCCCGTCGCCTCGTGGCCGAGATCGACCGCGCCGCCCTGTCCGAAGGCCGCGCGGTGACGCGCCCGCTGGCGATGGCCGCGCTGGAGCGGCTGAACGGCGGCCTTGCCTGAGGCCGCGCGGGCGCAGCGGGGGTTCCCCCGGAATCTCCGGCCCGGAAAGAAGCACAAGGCCTTGAGATGCCGGGCCGCATCCGTTTGACAGCGGGGCGCATGGGGGCCACAAGTCGGGCGGTTGCTTGACCCTTGCCGCGTGATCGTTTCATGACCCAGGCCGATTTCCTCAAATGCCCGTTCCCGCCGGCCCGCGCCCTGCCGGACGGGCCGCCGACCGGGCCTGCGCGGTTCTTCAACCGGGAAATGAGCTGGCTCAGCTTCAACTGGCGGGTGCTGGACGAAGCGAGGAACCCGCGCGTGCCGCTGCTGGAACGGCTGCGCTTCCTGTCGATCTCGGCCACCAACCTTGACGAGTTCTACACCGTCCGCGTCGCCGGGCTGATGGAGCTGGTGCGCGAGGGTAACGCCACGCCTTCGGACGACGGATTGACCCCGGCCGAGCAGTTGAGCCTGATCAACGCCGACGCCCGCCGCCTGATGGGCGCGCAGCAGACCGTCTGGAACAAGCTGCGCCGCGAGATGGAGCGGGCGGGAATCGTCATCCTGTCGCGGTCCCGCGTCACCCGCGCCGAGGCGGCCTTCCTGCGCCAGCATTTCATCGAACAGGTGTTTCCGATCCTGACCCCCATGGCGGTCGATCCGGCGCATCCCTTTCCCTTCATCCCGAACGCGGGCTTCAGCCTTGCGCTGGAACTGGCCCGCGAGTCGGACGGCCAGCAGATGCAGGCGCTTCTGCCGATCCCGGGCCAGCTCAAGCGGTTCATTCCGCTGCCGGGCGGGCAGCGCTTCCTGCGGCTGGAGGACCTGCTGCTGATGCACCTGTCGCGCCTGTTCCCCGGTTATCGCGACATCGGCCATTGCGCCTTCCGCGTTCTGCGCGACAGCGATCTTGAGGTCGAGGACGAGGCCGAGGACCTGGTGCGCGAGTTCGAGACGGCGCTGAAGCGCCGCCGGCGGGGCGAGGTGATCCGGCTGAAGATCACCGCCGGCTCGCCCGACCGGCTGCGCCGGACCATCATGCAGGAACTGGACGTCGGCCCCGACGAGGTGGTCGAGGTCGAGGGACTTCTGGGCATGGCCGATGTCAGCGAACTGGTGCTGGACAGCCGCCGCGACCTGCAATGGCCCTCGTTCACGCCGCGGGTGCCGGAACGGGTGCAGGACCATGATGGCGACATGTTCGCGGCCATCCGGCAGAAGGACATGCTGCTGCACCACCCCTACGAGACCTTCGACATGGTCATCCGATTCCTGAACCAGGCGGCGCGCGACCCGGACGTGGTGGCGATCAAGCAGACGCTTTACCGCACTAGCCGCGACAGCCCGATCGTGGACGCGCTGTGCGAGGCGGCCGAAAGCGGCAAGTCCGTCACCGCGCTGGTCGAACTGAAGGCGCGCTTCGACGAGGCCGCGAACATCCGCCAGTCGCGGCGGCTGGAGCGCGCGGGCGCCCATGTCGTCTATGGCTTCATGCAGCTCAAGACCCACGCCAAGATCTCCAGCGTGGTCCGGCGCGAGGGCGAAAGGCTGGTGACATACACCCATTACGGGACCGGCAACTACCACCCGATCACCGCCCGCATCTATACCGACCTGTCGCTGTTCACCTGCGACCCGGCGCTGGGGCGGGATGCGGCCAAGGTCTTCAACTTCCTGTCGGGCTACGTCCAGCCCGCCGAGCTGGAGAACCTTGCCATCAGCCCCATCGACCTGAAATCGACCCTGATCGACCTGATCGGGCGCGAGGCGGAATATGCCCGTCGCGGCCGCCCGGCCGAGATCTGGGCCAAGATGAACAGCCTGATCGAGAAGGATGTGATCGACGCGCTTTACGCCGCCTCGGCCGCGGGGGTGAAGATCAACCTCGTGGTGCGCGGCATCTGCGGGGTCCGCCCCGGCATCGCGGGGCTGTCGGAAAACATCCGGGTCAAGTCCATCGTCGGCCGCTTTCTGGAACACAGCCGCATCGTCTGCTTCGGCAACGGCCACGGGCTGCCCTCGCGCAAGGCGCGGGTCTTCATCAGTTCGGCCGACTGGATGGCCCGAAACCTGTCCCGCCGGGTGGAAACCCTGGTCGAATGCATGAACGACACGGTCAAGGCGCAGATCACCAGCCAGATCATGGCCGCCAACATGGCCGACGAGGCGCAGAGCTGGCTGTTGCAACCGGATGGCCGCTATCTGCGTCATCTTCCCGAGGACCGTGACGACCTGTTCAACTGTCACCGCTTCTTCATGGAGAACCCCTCCCTGTCGGGGCGGGGCACG
>NZ_JAUNPC010000121.1 GCF_030536915.1 Paracoccus sp. (in: a-proteobacteria) | reverse complement strand
CATCTGGCTCGAAAGCCTACTTCAGGGAGGACCACTTTTCAGGGGGCAGACCAGTGGCAGGAAGGTCCCGCGCACCTTCCCCTCGGCCGACCCCGCATGGCGATCCCGGCCGGCAACCTCAAAGCAGCCACTCGATCGGCAGCAGCCCCACCAGCGCCAGCAGAAGCCGCGAAAACGGGGGGGCGCCCGGCTCTTTCCCATGGCGCAGGGCCTCGCCCGCGGCGGTTTCTTCCCAAGCCAGCGCCCTGTCCTGCAGGGACAGGCGGTAGCTGGCCCCGCGGAAGGTCGTGGCGAAGGCGGCGGAAAGCCCGGCGGCCAGGCGCGGGCTGTCGATCAGCACGCCCATCTCGGTGTTCAGCTCGAAGGACCGCGGGTCGAAGTTGAACGAGCCGATGAAGACCGCCCGCCCGTCCACGGCCATGATCTTGGAATGAAGGCTCGCGCGCGACGAACCGCCGATGGGGGCGCGGTCCTCCTTTTCGGGGTTGGCGGCGAAGCCGGGCTTCAGCTCGTAAAGCTCGGCACCCGCGGCCAGCAGGTCGGGGCGGTATTTCACATAGGCGCCGTGGACCAGGATCACGTCGGTCGCGGCCTGCGAATTGGTCAGGATGCGGACGCGGGTGCCGGACCGGGCAAGCCCGGCCAGCGCCTCGGTGAAGCGGCGGCCCGGCACGAAATAGGCCGAGACCAGATCGACCGAGCTTCCGGGCCGCGCCAGCAGCGCCATCAGTTGCGGGAACAGCAGGTCGTCCACCCTCGCCTGCCCGAGCCCCTTGGCCGGGTCGTCGCTGACCAGCGCCACCCTTGTCCATTCAAGGACCTGCAGCCCTGCACCGATCGCCGCCAGCACGTCCGACCGCGCCAGCCTTTCGGCGTAAAGCCGCCCCTCGGGCGTGCGCGCGGCGGCTTCTGCATCCGCGACCAGCCGCGCCAGCGCATCCCCCTCTGCCCGGGGCAGGATCAGTTCGGCCGGATAGGCCGAGCCGCTGGCCCAGTAGCGGTCGAAATCCGCGCCCACGTCATGGGCCGCAGGCCCCGCCACCAGCACGTCGGTGTCGATGTAATGCACGCCCTCGCCGAAGGCGAAGTAGATGTCGCCGATGTTGCGGCCGCCGAGGATGCTGATGGCGCCGTCGGCGGTCAGCGACTTGTTGTGCATCCGCCGGTTCAGCCGCACGAAGTCGAAGGCATAGCCCAAGACCTTGGGGCGGCGCAGGATGAAGGGGTTGAACAGCCGCACCTCGACGCCCGCCAAGGCGTCCAGCGCCGCAAGGTCGGCATCCAGCCCGGCGATGCCGTTGTCGTCCAGGAGCAGCCGCACGCGCACCCCGCGTTCGGCCGCGCGCCGCAGTTCGTCCAGCAGGATCAGGCCCGTCGCGTCGCGCTGCCAGATGTAATATTGGACATCCAGCGCCTGCGCCGCCCCCCGGATCAGGGCCACGCGGGCGGCGAAGGCCTCCGGCCCCTCGATCAGCGGCAGGACGCCGCTGAGGCCCTCGGGTCCCGCCAGCGCCAGCCGGCCGGAAGGCGTTTCCGCCGAAGCCTGCACCGCCGCGCTGGCGGCCCGCCCTTCCAGCGGGGGCGGGCGGAATGCCAGGTGCAGACCGATCAGCAGCGCCAGCAGGACGGCCAGAAGAACGGCGGCTTTTCTCGGCATGGCTTCGTGACCGGCCCGGCTATTCCGCCGGCAGGTCCCGCCGCTTGCGGGTGCGGTTGTGGAACCATTCGCGCATCGACTGGATCACGAAGAACAGCGCCGGGATCACGAACATCCCGATCAGCGTCACCCCGATCATCCCGCCGATGATCGTGACGCCCACCGAGTTCTGCGACCCCGCCCCCGCGCCCGCCGAGCGCGCCAGCGGCAACACGCCGAAGATGAAGGCCAGCGAGGTCATCAGCACCGCCCGGAACCGCGCGACCGAGCCGCTGACCGCCGCCTCGCGCGGGGTCATCCCGGCGTCGGAGCGGTCCTTGGCGAACTCGACCACGAGGATGGCGTTCTTGGCCGCAAGCCCGATCAGCAGGACCAGCGCGATCTGGACGTAAAGGCTGGTCGGCAGCCCCACCAGCCACAGCGCCACCATCGCGCCAAAGGCCGCCGCCCCCAGCGACAGGATGATGGACACCGGCAGCATCCAGCTTTCGTAAAGCGCGACAAGGAAGAGATAGGCGAAGAGCAGCGCGATCCCGAACACCACCACCTCGCTGCCGCTGCTTTCCGCCTGCTGCAGCGACAGCCCCGACCAGGCGAGCGAGAAGCCCGCGGGCAGGGTCTCGGCCCCCAGACGCTCGACCGCGCCCATGGCGGCGCCGGTGCTGACACCAGGCGCGGGCTGGCCGTTGATCGTCGCCGACTGGTAAAGGTTATACCGCTGCACCGTGTAGGGTCCGAGGTCGTCATGCACCGTGACCACGTTCTGCAGCGGCACCATCTGACCGTCCTCGTTCAGCACCCGCAGGTCGAGGATGTCGTCCACCGCATCCCGGTAGGGTGCGTCCGCCGACAGGTTCACGTCGAAGACCCGGCCGCCAAGGGTGAAGTCGTTCACATAGGCCGATCCGAAATGCGTGCCGATCACGTTGTAGATGTCGCTGACGCTGAGGCCCAGCCGCTCGGCGCGGGTGCGGTCGATTTCCACGAAGACCTGCGGGACCGCGGCGCTGTAGGTCGAGGTCACCCCCCCGATCTCGGGCGCCTGGTTGGCCTGGCTGACGAAGGACCGCAGCACCTCGCCCAGTTCCTGCGGCGACTGGCCCTGCAATGCCTGCAGCCGCAGGTCGAGGCCGCCGACCGCGCCCACGCCGGGGATCGGCGGCGGGGCGAAGACCCCGATCACCGCGCCGGGGATCGCCGCGAACCGGGCATTGAGCTGCCCCACCAGCGCGGAAAGCTGCAGCTCGTCGCTGGTCCGTTCGTCCCAGGGGATCAGCGAGGCCACGACCATGGCGCCGTTCGGCACCACCGTCCCCTGCAGGATGCTGAAGCCCGCCACCGAGATGGTGTTGGCGATGCCGGGCGTTTCGGCCAGCGTGGCGTTGACCTCGTCCAGCACCTCCTGCGTGCGCGACAGCGAGGCGGCGTCGGGCAACTGGATGTTGACGAAGAAGGCGCCCTGGTCCTCGTCGGGCAGGAAGGTCGCGGGCAGCGTCGTGAACAGCCAGACCGCCCCCGCGAAGCAGGCGGCGAGGATGCCCAGCGGCACGATCCAGATCCGCAGCAGGAAGGCGACGATGCGGCCATAGCCGTCCCGCACCCAGTCGATGAAGCGGCCGACGTAACGCAAGGGGCTGCGGCTGCCCCCCGGCCGCGGCGGGCGCATCAGCACCGCCGCCAGCGCCGGGCTGAGCGTGATCGCCACCAGCGCCGAGATGGCAAGGCCGAAGCCGACCGTGACCGCGAACTGCCGGTAAAGCTGGCCGCTGATGCCGGGCAGGAAGGCCGTGGGGGTCACAACCGCCAGCAGCACGAAGGTGGTCGAGATGATCGGCGCGGTGATCTGGTCCATCGCCCGGCGCGCGGCCTCGCGCATGGACAGGCTGGGGTCTTCCTCCAGCACGTGCTGGACGTTTTCCACGACGAGGATGGCATCATCGACCACAAGCCCGATGGCCAGCACCAGCGCCAGCAGCGAGATGGTGTTCAGCGAATAGCCCATCACCAGCAGCGCCGCCATCGCCCCCAGCAGCGAGACGGGGATCGCCACGCCCGCGACCACCGTCGCGCGCCAGTCCTGCAGGAACAGGAAGACGATCACCATGACGATGATGAAGGCTTCCACGAAGATCGTCAGGATCAGGTTGACGCTGGAACTGACGAACAGCGTCGCGTCGTAGATCACCTGGTATTCCAGCCCCGGCGGGAACTGCGCCGACAGACGCTCGATCTCGGCCAGGACGGCGTCGCGGGTGTCCAGCGCATTGGCCTCGGGCGACTGATTCACCTGGATCATCGCGGCTTCCAGCCCGCTGACGCGGGCCTGCGCGGCATAGCTTTGCGCGCCCAGTTCCACCCGCGCGATGTCGCCGAGGCGGATCATGGCGCCGTTCGCGCCCTCGCGGATGATGATGTTCTCGAACTCGCGGACCTCGGACAACTGGCCCTCGCCCACGATGGTGTATTGCAGGTCGACGCCCCCCGGCGAGGGCGGCGCGCCGATGGTCCCCAGCGAGGCCTGGATGTTCTGCTCGCGGATCGCGGCCATCACCTCGGCGGGCGGGATCGACAGGGCGTCCATGCGCGGGCGGTCCATCCAGACCCGCATCGAATATTCCGCCGCCCCCACGACCGAGGTGTCCCCCACCCCGTTCACCCGCGCGATGGGGTCCAGCAGCGTGGTCGAGGCGTAGTTGGCGATCTCAAGCTCGTCCACGCTGCCGTCGGGGGACAGAAGCGCGATGGCCAGGATGAAGTCGGGGGAACTGGCGTTCACCGTCACCCCCTGCTGCGTCACCGGCGTCGGCAGTTGCGGCATCGCGCTTTGCACCGCGTTCTGCACGTCCACCTGCGCCAGATCAACGTCCGTCCCCACCGCGAAGGTGATCGACAGGATGTAGAGCCCCGCGTTCGAACTGGTCGAACTCATGTAGATCATGCCGTCGACGCCGTTCACGGCGGTCTCGATGGGGCTGGCCACGACCTCGGAAATGGTGACGGCATCGGCGCCGGGATAGGCCGCGACGACATTGACCGTGGGGGGCGTGATCTGCGGATACTGCTGGACCGGCAGGATCGCCAGGGCGATGGCCCCCACGATCGAGATCAGCAGCGACAGGACGATGGCAAAGCGGACCCGGTCGATGAAGAAGCGCGACATCAGTTCGCCCCATCGGCGCTGGTGGTGGCGGCCGCGGCCGTGCCGGTCACGACCGCCGATCCGTCCGGGGCCTGCTGCGGGGCGACCTGCACCGCCATCCCGTCGGCCAGCCGCTGCAGGCCCTGCAGGACGATGGTCTCGCCCCCCGACAGCCCCTCGGTCACCGCAAGCTCGGTGCCGACCTGCGCCGCGGTGCGGATGCGGCGCTGCGACACCGTGCCGTCGTCGTTCACGACATAGACATAGCGCCCCTCGCGGTCCTGCAGGGTGGCAAGCTGGGGCACCACCGGCAGCTCGGGCGGGGTCCGCGGCCCGACCGAGACGCTGACGAACTGGCCGGGGATCAGGATGCGGTCGGGGTTTTCAAGCACCAGCCGCACCGGCACCGTGCCGGTCGCCGGGTCGGTCTGACTGGACACGTATTCGGGCCTTCCTTCCAGCGGATAGGCCGCGCCATTGGCAAGGATCACCCGGAAGGCGAGGTCGCCCGCCGACAGGTGCCGCCCCTCGGCCTCCTGGCTGCGAAGCTCGATCAGCAGCCGGTCCGAGATGGAAAAGACCACGCGGATCGGATCGGTCTGGACCAGCGAGGCCAAAGGTCCGCTGGTCGGCCCGACCAGCGCGCCCTGCGAATAAAAGGCGCGGCTGATCTCGCCCGCGAAGGGGGCGGCGATGGTGGTGTAGCCCTGCTGGATGCGGGCGCTCTGCAGGTCGGCCTCGGCCACGGCGACGGCCGCGCGGGCAGCGGCCTCGGTGGCCTGCGCGTCCTCCAGCAGCGACTGGGCGGTGACGTTGCGCTGGACCAGCACCTCCTGCCGGGCAAGCTGCTGCTCGGCGTTCAGCAGTTGCGCCCGGGTCTGGGCGACCCGCGCCTCGGCCGCGGCGACGGCGGCGTCATAGGGGGCGGATTCGATGCGGAACAGGGTCTGGCCCTCGTCCACGAAATCCCCCGCGTCGAATTCGACGGCTTCAAGGAAACCCTGCACGCGGGCGATCAGGTCCACCGCGTCGATCGCCTCGACCGTGCCGCTGAAGACCTCGGCATCCGCAATCGGCTTGACGGCGACGGGGGCCGCCACCACGGCGGGAGGCGGCATCGCGGGCTGCTGGGACAAGGCCGGCGAGGCCACCACCAGAAGCGCAAGGGTCGCCAGAAGCCGTCGCACCATCGTCCCGCCCCTCATGTTGCCTTCAGGTCCAAGCCGGAAGTCGCGGTTCGGTTTCATCGGCGGGACCAGGAATATCCCGCACGGTCACGCGGGACGCGAGGCCATGTCCCTTTTCCGCCCCCGGCCAGCGCCGGCGGAACGGTCCCGCGCATGAAAACCGCGGGGGTGTTCTTTCACCGGCCCCCGCCCGTGCCTATCTGCTGCCAGCACCGCCTGCGCAAAGGGCTTCATCCATGACCGACCGTTCCCGCCGGGTTCCCTCGGCCCGGCTTGCCCGCCTTGCGGGCTTCGGCCGGATCGCCGGCGGCGTCGCGGCCGGGGCCCTTGGCGAAGGCGCCCGCCGGCTGGCGAAGGGAGAGCGCCCGCAGTTGCCCGACCTGCTGCTGACGCCCGCCAATGCCCGCAAGGTGGCGGCGCAGCTTTCGCGGATGCGGGGCGCGGCGATGAAGCTGGGGCAGATGCTGTCCCTTGACGCGGGCGACATGCTGCCGCCGGAACTGACCGCGATCCTCGCCCGGCTGCGCGACGAGGCCCATGTCATGCCGCCCCGCCAGCTTGACG
>NZ_JAUNPC010000197.1:1683-2094 GCF_030536915.1 Paracoccus sp. (in: a-proteobacteria) | reverse complement strand
CACGAAGGCCGGCTTCGGGGAAGTCGCACTGCTAGGCGAGGCTCGGGACGACTGTCGGCAATGGGCCGACCAGCGCAGAGCATGCGGGTTGGTTGGTGCTCAGAGGTCGATACCTTTGAAGAGGCTCGACGCGTCCTCAGTCTCAACGCCGAGGTAACAGACTGTGCTGTCCATCTTCGTAAGCGCTGTCCCGGCCCAACCTTTATGCCGTCATCCTGATAGGATCATTGGGCGACTGTGGTTGGGTCGGAGTTTATCCACGGAGCCTAGATTAGAGGTTCTCCCGTTCGGCAGACGTAGCCGTCGGAACCGGAGGTCGCCGGACGAGGTGAAGGTCTGCGTCGTCACGGAGACGTTGATGCCGGGCGAGAGGGTGGCGAATGTCGCGAGGCAACACGGCGTCAGCCACGC
>NZ_JAUNPC010000197.1:0-1673 GCF_030536915.1 Paracoccus sp. (in: a-proteobacteria) | reverse complement strand
GGACACTCAGAGGCTGATCTTGCTGCAGTGCGCATTAACGTCAGGTTTCGGGAAGCCGCAGTGCAGCAGCTGATGGAGGTCGACCGTCGGCTTTGGGCCGCAAGGGATCGTGCGTCCGGGGCGGCGGTGTGAGGGCCGTTCCGGACGACCTGCTCGCCGCCGTTCATGATAACAATGCACGCCGGGAGACGTTCAGGACCAGGTGGGATGTCTTCATCGACTATTCCGCCGCCATGGCGGGAACGGAGGCAACGGCGATCAGCGCGGCGATCTCGGGACGGCAGGCGCCGCATCCGGTGCCCGCACAGGTCGCGGCGGCGACCGCCGCCACGTCGCGGGCGCCCGCGTCGATGGCGGCGGCGATGCGGTTGCGGCCGACCCCCATGCAGGCGCAGAGGATCGGGCCCGCGTCCGGCTGATCCGCCCCGGCGCGCGGGGCAAGGCTCGACAGCGCGACCGGTGTGCCGATGCGGGCGATGACGCTGTCGCGGGAAAGCGTCACCGGCTCGGCGCACGCGAACAGCAGCGCGCGCACGCGGCCCCCGGAGACAAGGCACAGGGTGGTCAGGCCGCGGGCGGGGTCGTCGCAGCGGATCAGCTCGGCATCCGGCAGGGCGAAGAGGGCGCGGGCCATAGACTCGGCGTCCTCGTGGGGCGGGGCCAATGCGGCCAGTTCCGCGGCCTGCCCGGTTTCGGTTGCCCGCCTTGCCCAATAGGGCGTCGCCGGGGTGAAGGCGCGCTCACTGGCGGCAAAGGCGAACCAGCGGGCGTTCCAAGGGGCAAGCGCCACCGCCGCGGCCTTGGATTCGGGCTGGCCCGAGACGGGGTCCAGAGCCGCTGGGACCAGCGCGTCGATGCGGCCGCTGGGGGCCGTCTCGCCCGACCAGTGCATCGGCGCGAAAAGCTGGCCGCGCGCTATCCGGTCGGTGACGACCACCCGCAGGATCGCACGGCCGGACCCGCTGCTGACCTCGGCCAGCGAGAAGGGGGCAAGGCCAAGCCGCAGCGCATCGGCGGGATGGACCTCGACAAAGGGCTCGCCCACATGGCGGTTCAGCCGGGGGGCGCGGGCGGTGCGGGTCATGCTGTGCCACTGGTCGCGGATGCGGCCCGTGTTCAGGCGGAACGGGCGGTCCGGCGCAAGCGCACCTGCCGGTGGGCGGGCGGTCACGGCGACCATGCGCCCGCGCCTGTCCGGGGTCAGGAACCGCCCGTCGGCGAAGAAGCGGCCGCCCCGACGGGTGGCGGTGAAGGGCCAGCGGAACGGCTCCATCGCCTCGTATTCGGCCTCAGACATCCCGGCCTTGCCCGAGATGTCGAAGTCGCGCCCGAGCCGGCCGGCAATGCCCGACAGCGCCGCGTGCTCGCGGAAGATTGCGGCCGGCCCGTCCCAGTCGAAGCCCGCAAAGCCCATCCGCTGCGCGACCTGCGCCAGCGCCCACCAGTCGGGCCGCGCCTGCCCCGGCGGCGGCAGGGCGGCGCGCTGGCGGCTGATCGTGCGGTCCGAATTGGTGACGGTGCCCGACTTTTCGGCCCAGGCGGCGGCGGGCAGCAGGACATGGGCCAGCCGCGCGGTGTCAGTCGCGCCGGTCACGTCGCTGACCACCACGAAATCGCAGTCGGCGATGGCGGCGCGGACCGCGTCTGCCTCGGGCAGGGTGACGGCGGGGTTC
>NZ_JAUNPC010000196.1 GCF_030536915.1 Paracoccus sp. (in: a-proteobacteria) | reverse complement strand
GGACCTTCCAGCTTGCCGTCATCACCATGGCGATCGTGACGGCGGCGGCCATCGTCGTGGGCTCGCTGGCGGCCTTCCGGGTCGGCGGCATGTTCGACCGCATCGCCTCGGTCACGTCGCTGGTCGGGGCCTCGGCGCCGGATTTCTGGATCGCGATCCTGGGCATCGTGCTGTTCTCGGTCACGCTGGGGTGGCTGCCCACATCCGGCACCGGGACGCCCTGGCACTGGATCCTGCCCGTCGGCGTGCTGTTCATCCGCCCCTTCGGCCTGATCGTGCAGGTGGTGCGGGGGTCGATGATCACCGCGCTGTCCTCGGCCTATGTCAAGACGGCCCGCGCCAAGGGCGTCCGCAGCGGGCCCATCATCTTCGTCCACGCGCTGCGCAACGCCATGCTGCCGGTCATCACCGTGATCGGCGATCAGGCGGCGGCGCTGCTGAACGGCGCGGTGGTGGTGGAAACGATCTTCGGCTTTCCCGGCGTCGGCAAGCTGATGATCGATTCCATCCTGCAGCGCGACTTCAACGTGATGCTGGCCGCGATCATGGTCACGGCGCTGGCGATCTTCCTGATGAACGTGCTGATCGACCTCGCCTATGCGCTGCTCGATCCACGGATCCGGCACTGAGGAGCCGCCCATGTCCCTTTCCGACACCGGCACGATCCCCGAGGAGCCCGGCGCGCTGCGCCGCCTTGCCCGGATGCTTCTGGCCGACAGGTTCGCGCTGATGGCGGCGCTGTTCCTGGCGCTGGTCGTCGCCCTTGCGGTCGTCGGGCCGATGTGGCTGGGAACCGAGGCCACGCGGCAGAACCTGCGCGGGCGCAACCTGCCGCCCTTTTCGCTGGAACAGGGGTGGCTGTGGGTCCTGGGCGCGGACGCGCTGGGACGGCCGCTGCTGGCCCGCATCATTGTCGCCACCCGCAACACCATCGCCATCGCCGCGGGCGCGGTGCTGTTCTCGGCCGTGATCGGCACGGTCCTGGGGCTGGTCGCGGGCTACATGGGCCGCACCGCCAGCCAGGTCATCCTGCGGCTGGCCGATGTCATCATGTCCTTTCCGTCGCTGCTGCTGGCGGTGATCGTGCTTTACATTCTCGGGCCCTCGGTAACGAACCTGATCGTCGTGCTGGCGATCACCCGCATCCCCGTCTACCTGCGCACCACCCGCGCCGAGGTGATGGAGGTGCGCGAGCGGATGTTCGTGCAGGCCGCGCGGGTGATGGGCGCCTCGCGCCCGCGGATCATCTTCCGCCATATCCTGCCGGTCGTGCTGCCGACGCTGCTGACGGTGGCGACGCTGGATTTCGCCTTCGTGATGCTGGCGGAAAGCGCGCTGTCCTTCCTGGGGATCGGCATCCAGCCGCCCGAGATCACCTGGGGCCTGATGGTGGCGCAGGGGCGGCAGTATCTGCAGACGGCCTGGTGGCTGTCGGTCTGGCCGGGCCTGGCCATCATCCTGACCACGCTGTCGCTGAACCTGCTGTCGGGCTGGCTGCGGATCGCGCTGGACCCGACGCAGCGCTGGCGGCTGGAAATGAAGGGGCGCCGCAATGGCTGAGCATCTGCTGGAGGTCAGCGGCCTTTCGGTCGATTTCCACACCGCCGCCGGCACCGTCCACGCCGTCCGCGACGTCAGCTTCCACCTCGACCGGGGCGAGACGCTGGCGATTCTGGGCGAAAGCGGCTCGGGCAAGTCGGTCTCGGCCTCGGCGATCATGAACCTGATCGACCGGCCCCCCGGCCATATCGCCGCCGGCAGCATCCGCTTCGACGGGCAGGACCTTCTGCGGCTGACCGACGACCAGCGCCGGCAGATCAACGGCCGCCGCATCGCGATGATCTTCCAGGACCCGCTGAGCCACCTGAACCCGGTCTATCCGGTCGGCTGGCAGATCGTCGAGACGATGACCGCCCACGGCACCGCCCGCGACAGGGCCCGTGCCGAGGCGCTGCGGCTTGTCACCCGCGTCGGCATCCCCGACCCCAAGGGCGCGCTGCGGAAATATCCGCACCAGTTTTCCGGCGGCCAGCGGCAGCGGCTGATGATCGCGATGGCGCTTGCGATGAAGCCCGACCTGCTGATCGCGGACGAG
>NZ_JAUNPC010000120.1 GCF_030536915.1 Paracoccus sp. (in: a-proteobacteria) | reverse complement strand
GCCGTGGTGCCCGGTCGCAGCGCGCTGACCCGTTCGGAGCGGCCAAGCTCTCGGCCCCCGGCGGAAAGCTCTCAGCCGTCTCGGGCACCCGCGTCCGACCGGGCGGCAGCCCCGGCCCGTGCCCCTCAGGCGGCAGCACCTGCCGCCGCGCGTCCGGCGCCCCCCCCGCGCCCCGAAGCCGCGCCGCGGGCAGCGGCACGGCCGCAGGCCACCAGCACCCCGCCGGTGTCGCCGGCCCGACCCCGGCCGCGTCCCGAGGAAGGTTCGGCCGACGAATCGGTGACCGCGGCCGAGATGACCGCGCAGGAGCGGGTGGCGGCGGATTCCCTGCTGTCCGATCTTTACGCCGCCAATCCCTGGCTGCCGCGCCTGTCCCCGCCCCCCGCGGCAGGAGAGCGTTATGCCGAAAGCCGGCCGTCCCGCCGTCCCGGCAGCGCTTCGGCGGTGGATGCGGCCATCGCCGAAGCCGTCGCGGCAAGGCCGGCGGCGGCTCAGGGGGACCGCCCGGCCAAGCGCGCGACGGCGAAGCCCGCCAGCCCTGCCGAGGCTGCAAGCGCGCCGGTCAGGACGGCTGCCAGCAGCAAGGGACGGCCAGTGGCGCGGCCCGCTGGGGGCGGTAGGTCAACGCCCGCGCCTGCGGCTGTCGAGGCCGCGCTTGCCGAGGCGGTCGGCGCCAGGACGGGGGCAGAACCTGCGGCCATGGCCGCCGCCGCGTCGCTCGTGCCCGTCCGCAAGCCTGTCCGCGCCGCAGCCGCCGCGCCTGAAACCGTGGCGCTGGCCGCTGCGGCCACCATGCGGCCGCGTCCCGATACGGCGCCTGCCGCGGCGCCCCCGGCTGCCAGTGTCCAGCCTGCTCCGGCAGAGGCCGCCCAGCGACTGCGGGACGAGGAACTGCAGCGGCAGGCCGAGGAACGCGCCCGCCAGAGCGCGGCGGCTGACGCGCGGGCCGAACTGCAGGCCCGCGCCGCCGCCGAAGCACGCGCCCGGGCGCAGGCCGAGGCCGAGGAACGCGCCGCCATCGCCGCACGCGGCAGCTACCGGCCGCCCGAGGTCGATGACGAGCCCGAGATCGCCCAGAAGCCTGCCGAGGGCCGCACCACCGGCGATGTGGCCAAGAACGCGACGGCGCGCGGGATCGAGTTGAACAAGACGCAGGTCATCGGCGTGATCGGCGCGGGGCGGGCCAGCCGCGGGCTGATCCGCCTTCGCAACGGCAAGATCGTGACGGTGCGCCTGGGCGACCGGATCGACGGCGGCGCGATCAACTCGATCGGCAATGGCAAGATCAGCTACGTCAAGGGCGGGCGCACCTACAACCTGCCGATCCTGAACGGCCGCTGACCTAGCGGCAGTAGCTTTGCCTGCGGGTCCAGCCCGCGATCTCGCCGCGCTGCCGGTCGGATCGCAGCGGCAGCCAGTTGCGCGCAAGTCCTGTCCAGCCGGAACCGCCCGCACTGCTTCGGCCCGCGATGGCGCCGTCCCGCGCGACCGCCTGCGCCATGATCCGCACGGCGCAGCGCGCATTGGCGGCACCGTCCGTCATCGCGCCGCCGCAGCCGTTCGCCCGCGCGTCCGGCAACGAGATCTGCACCAGCGGCAGCCGCCTTTCGCGGGCTTCGGGCCGGGCGTCCCGCTCGGCTATGGCCGAGACCAGCCCCGCCCAGAAGGCCGCCCGGTTCTCGCGTGTCTGGCGGGCGTAACCGGGGCAGAACTGCAACACGTCGGCGGGCAGGGCGGAAAGCAGCGTGACGCCCTCGGCTTCCAGCGCGCCCAAGGCTGCCTGCTTCCATTCCATGTCCCCGCTCACGCCATCCGTGGCGGGGGCTTGGGCGTCAGGGGTGAGCCATCCGGTGATCGAGGAACGCCCGCCCGGGGCGATGGTGGGGGCGGTCGTCGCCTGCCGTGCGGCCTCGGTCACGCCGCAGCCGGCAAGCACCGCAACCGCCAATGCCGCAAGCATCTTGCGCTGCATGAGGTTTCCCTTCCTTTTCCGCCTCGTGGTCTAGCCTGCGGGACGCCCGCCCTCAACCGGCATCGCGGGTCCGGCGCAGGCGGCCCTTGTCCCGAACCGGCCGCGGCAATAGAAACCACCGCAACACTGCCGGAGGCCACCATGCTCGACCACCTTTCCTATACCGCCCCCGAACCCAGGGTCATCGCCGGGGCCAAGGGCGACTGGGAACTGGTCATCGGGCTTGAGGTCCATGCGCAGGTCGCCTCGAACGCCAAGCTGTTTTCCGGCGCCTCGACGGCTTTCGGGGCCGAACCCAACTCGAACGTCAGCTTCGTGGACGCAGCGATGCCGGGGATGCTGCCGGTCATCAACGAGTTCTGCGTGGCGCAGGCGGTCCGCACCGGGCTGGGCCTGAAGGCGCGGATCAACCTGTTCAGCGCCTTCGACCGCAAGAACTACTTTTACCCCGACCTGCCGCAGGGCTACCAGATCAGCCAGCTTTACCATCCCATCGTCGGCGAGGGCGAGATCATCGTGGACATGGCCCCCGGCGTCGCCCGCCGTGTCCGCATCGAACGCATCCACCTGGAGCAGGACGCGGGCAAGTCGATCCACGACATGGACCCAGGCTTGTCCTTCGTGGACCTGAACCGCACCGGCGTCGCCCTGATGGAGATCGTGAGCCGCCCCGACATCCGCGGCCCCGAGGAAGCGGCGGCCTATGTCGCGAAACTGCGCCAGATCATGCGCTACCTGGGCACCTGCGACGGCAACATGCAGAACGGCAACCTGCGGGCCGATGTGAACGTGTCGGTCTGCAAGCCCGGCGATTACGAGCGCTTCATCGAGACCGGGGATTTCTCGGTCCTCGGCACCCGCTGCGAGATCAAGAACATGAACTCGATGCGGTTCATCCAGGCGGCCATCGAATACGAGGCCCGCCGCCAGATCGCCATCATCGAGGACGGCGGCACGGTGGTGCAGGAAACCCGCCTTTACGACCCCGACAAGGGTGAGACCCGCTCGATGCGGTCGAAGGAGGAAGCGCATGACTACCGCTACTTCCCCGACCCCGACCTGCTGCCGCTGGAAATCGAGCAGGCGTGGGTGGACGACATCGCGGCCTCGATGCCGGAACTGCCGGACGAGAAGAAGGCGCGCTTCGTCACGGGCCTCGGCCTTTCGGAATATGACGCGGGCGTGCTGACGGCCGAGGTCGAGAACGCCGACTTCTTCGAGGCGGTTGCGAAGGGCCGCGATGGCAAGCAGGCCGCGAACTGGGTCATCAACGAATTATTCGGGCGGCTGAACAAGCAGGGGCTGTCCATCGGCGAAAGCCCGGTCTCGGCGGCACAGCTTGGCGGTGTGCTGGACCTGATCGCCAGCGGGGAAATCTCGGGCAAGATGGCCAAGGACCTGTTCGAGATCGTCTGGACCGAGGGCGGAGAGCCCGCCGAGATCGCGCAGGCGCGCGGGATGAAGCAGGTCACCGATCTTGGCGCGATCGAGGCGGCGGTGGACGAGATCATCGCCGCCAATCCGGCGCAGGTGGAAAAGGCCAGGGCGAACCCCAAGCTTGCGGGCTGGTTCACGGGGCAGGTGCTGAAGGCCACCGGCGGCAAGGCGAATCCCGTGGCGGTCAATGAGCTGGTGGCGAAGAAGCTGGCGCTCTGAGCCCCGGCCATCCGCAACGCTGGCGAGGAGAAGGGCGTTCGGCTAAAACTGACGCGACCGGGCCGCAAGGAGCGTGCGATGCAAGCCTATGAATACACCGTCCTGCCCGCGCCGAACCGGGGCGAGAAGATCCGCGGCGCCCGCAGCGGCGCCGACCGCTTCGCCCATGCGCTGGCGACCGAGATCAACCGGATGGCGCAGGAGGGCTGGGAATATGTCCGCGCCGAGACGCTGCCCTGCGAGGAACGCAGCGGCCTGACCAGCCGCACGACCGTTTATCACAACCTGCTGGTTTTCCGCCGCCCGCTTGCCCCCGCGCAGGTGCAGCAGGACGTTGGTACGCAGCGGCCGCTTGCGGCCTCGCACGAGGCGGGACCGGCCCTGCGTCCCCTGGCTGCCGCGCAGCCGGCGGCAAGGGCGCCGACCGCGGCGGTTCAGGCAGACCCTCCGCCTGACTGGCCCGACGGCGATCCGGCTGCCGAGACCACGCTTTCCGAACCCGCCAGGGCGGAAGCCGCGCGGGTGGACGATTATGACGAGCCGGGCTTCGACCCCGACCGTGCCGAGGCCCCGGCCGAGGCGCCGCCCTTCGTCCAGCGCCCGCCGCTTTCCGCGCAGCGGCCGGACACCCGGTCGGGCGGCATCTTCTCGGAGCCCATGCCGGGCAACGGCGGCCGGCTGGGTCCCGCCGAGCGCTGATCCGGGCGGATTTCGCACTCACGCAGCCATCGTGGTCCTGTCACGCCTCTGCCCGACCTCCCGCCCAGGTGGGCGGTCAGCATCGACAAGGGCTGTCTTCTGAAATCCCTCCTGCTGACCACTGCTGCCGGCCCTCTCGGCTGCGCCGCATTCGCACGGCACCTGCCGAGGGCGCAAAGTGAGTGGGTTCAAGCCAGGCAGGCCAAGGATCGCCGAGCGTCTGGCTGTCCGGCGCGTCCCGAACGTGATCCTGTTCACGACCCACGGAAATGGCGCCGGCGCCACCTGCGCCATCCCCCGGTATTCCGGCCAGTTGGATGACGGCCTCGTTCTTTGCCGGCGCGGTTCTGTCATGACGACACGCGATCCTCGGGGATATGCGCCCGGCGCTGTCCATTCTGCCGACGGCGTTGATCCCCCGCAGGAGGGCAGTTCCGCAGCCGCTGAAGCCTACCAGTGCGGCGGGCGCTGGTCGGCTAAGGGAATAGTGCCCTCGGCGGCCTCGCGTTCGGCCTCGCGGTCCATCAGCAAGCCCACGCGGCGGGACAGGCGGGCGATCTCGGCCGACTGCCGGGTGACGACATCGGACAGGTCCTCGACACTGCGCTGCAGATGGGCGATCCGCTCCTCCAGCGCCTGCAACTTGTCCATGCCGCCCCCTTCCGATAAGCGATGCCCACGACCTGAAGGATACCCCGCATGGCCAAGGATCAGAAACCGCGCCGCCCGCGCGCCGAGACGCCCAAGGGCTTTCGCGACTATTTCGGGCCGGAGGTCACGGAACGCAAGGCGATGCTGGACCGCATCGCCGCCGTGTATCACCTGCACGGCTTCGAGGCGCTGGAAACCAGCGGCGTCGAGACGGTCGAGGCCCTGGGCAAGTTCCTGCCCGACGTGGACCGCCCCAATGCCGGCGTCTTCGCCTGGCAGGAGGAAGCGGTGCCCGGCGGCGGCTCGGGCGACTGGCTGGCGCTGCGCTATGACCTGACGGCCCCCTTGGCGCGGGTCGCGGCGCAGTATCGCAATGACCTGCCCTCGCCCTATCGCCGCTATGCGATGGGGCCGGTCTGGCGCAACGAAAAGCCGGGGCCGGGGCGTTACCGGCAGTTCTACCAATGCGACGCCGACACCGTGGGTGCGGCCAGCGTGGCGGCGGATGCCGAGATCATCGCCATGCTGGCCGACGCGCTGGAAGCGGCGGGGATCGCCCGCGGCGACTACCTTGTGCGGGTGAACAACCGCAAGGTCCTGAACGGCGTGCTGGAGGCCGCGCAGGTCCAGCCCGAACAGGCGGCGGACGTGCTGCGACAGATCGACAAGTTCGACAAGGTCGGCGAGGCCGGTGTGCGCGAACTGCTGACCACCGGGCGCCTTGATGCGTCGGGCGCCGAGATCGAGGGGGTGGGCTTGGACGCCGCGCAGGCCGATCCAGTGCTGCGCTTCCTGACCTCGAAGGGTGGCGACAACGCAAGGACGCTGGAGAACCTGCGCGCGGCTGTCGGCGGCTCGGTCGTGGGGGCAGAGGGTGTGGACGAACTGGCCCGGATCGCCGGAATGCTTGACGCGATGGGAATGGGCGCGGATCGCGTGGTGATCGACCCCTCGGTGGTGCGCGGCTTGGGCTACTACACCGGCCCGGTGTTCGAGGCGGAACTGACCTTCGAGATCCTCGACGACAAGGGCCGCAAGCGGCAGTTCGGCTCGGTCGCGGGCGGCGGGCGCTATGACGATCTGGTCGAGCGCTTCACCGGGCAGAAGGTGCCCGCGACGGGCGTTTCCATCGGCGTGGACCGCTTGCTGGCCGCGCTGCGAGAAAAGGGTTTGACGGGGACCACGGCGCAGGGTCCGGTGGTCGTCACCGTCATGGACCGTGACCGCATGGCCGACTATCAGGCGATGGCGGCTGCTTTACGGAGAGCAGGCATCCGGGCAGAAGTCTATCTTGGCAATCCAAAGAACTTCGGCAATCAGCTTAAATATGCTGACAAGCGCGGTGCACCTATCGCTATCATACAAGGCCCAGACGAAGCAGCAAATGGAAGGGTTCAAATCAAAGATCTGGTTTTAGGAAAGCAGCTAGCAACATTTATAACCCGTGCTGAATGGGCCGTGCACCCTTCGCAAGTTGAGGTGCCAGTGGAACAACTAGTCGAAACAGTCCAGTATTATCTGGAGTTGCAAGCGGAAGATAGAACGCCCGCTTCTGACGAATGACAATCCCCCGCACCGTCAAGGCGCAGGTGGGCCGCCGCATCCTCGGCGCCTTCCGCGCGGCAGGCGCCGTCGAGGTCGCCCCCGACATCCT
>NZ_JAUNPC010000195.1 GCF_030536915.1 Paracoccus sp. (in: a-proteobacteria) | reverse complement strand
CCCTGCCCTGCCCATCTCGTCCCTTCGGGCGGGACCGCTGACGCGGGCCGTGAGCGTCAGCGATGCGGACATGGCTGCCGGTCGTCCTATCGGGATACGAGTTGCGTGGCGGACCAGGCCCATACGGAATCCACCGCTGCCACAGGAAACAGGGACCGCTTCCGCAGGAGGTAATAGTCTGGCCCGGCCGTTAGAACGCTTTTTGCCAGCTGCACCAGCCTGCCCGCATCAAGATCGGCTTGCACGAAGGCGAGCGCGGCGATTGCCACGCCCTGGCCCGCCAGCGCTGCATCCAAGGCCAAGGCGGTCTGGTTGAAAACCGCCCCCGGCAGCTTACCGGATGTGCTCAGAAAAGCTGGCCATTGGCCGTGAGCATCATGGAGCAGTGGCAAGGCCAGGAGTTGCTCGGGTGCAAGCGGCAGCGTCATTCGACCGACCAGATGAGGACTCGCGACCGCCACCAGATCTTGCCGGAAGAGAAGACGCGCCTCCTGTGTCGCCGGAAAGGGAGGGCGGGTCAGGCGCACGGCAATGTCCACCTGGTCGCGGTCGAAGTCGGACAGGGCCTCGGTCGCCACGATGCGCAACTCCACCCTTGGCAAGGCTGCATTGAAGTCAGCCAGGCGCGGGATCAGAACCTTGGCGGCAAAGGTGGGCGTGACGCTGATCGTAACAGCATCCGGGCGGGCAAGAAGCTGCGTTGTCGCCTCGCCCAAGGTATCGAGCGCGCGAGTCACATCGGCCAGATAGGATGCACCCCACGGGGTCAATGCCAGACCACGCGGCAGTCGCTGGAACAGGGCAAGGCCAAGATGGGCTTCCAGTGCGCGCACCTGCTGGGCCACTGCGCCCTGCGTCACGCCCAACTCGTCGGCGGCGGCACGGAAGTTCAGCCTGCGCCCCGCAACCTCGAAGGCGCGCAGAGCATTCAGGGGAGGCAGGGCGCGACGGGAAAGGGACATGGGCAGCCTGCAGTTTTCCTGCAGTCTGACAGGCTTCCTTCTGGCGCGAAAGGCGCGGACTGATCTGTCATACTGCCGGCAACTCACGATCTGGAGGCAGGTATGTCTGAAGAAAAGGTTGCAGTCATCACCGCCGGCGGGTCCGGCATGGGGGCCGCCGCTGCCCGCAGGCTGGCGCAGGACGGCTATCGCATTGCCGTCCTGTCCTCGTCAGGCAAGGGCGAGGCGCTGGCCGCGGAACTCGGCGGCGTGGGCGTCACCGGCTCGAACCTCGTGGCGGAGGACGTGCAGCGGCTGGTCGATCTGGCAATGGAACGCTGGGGACGCATCGACGCCCTGGTGAACTCGGCCGGACACGGCCCCCGCGCGCCGATCCTGGAGATCACCGACGAGGACTGGCACAAGGGGATGGAGGTCTATTTCCTCTCTGCCGTGCGCCCGATCCGGCTGGTGGTCCCGATCATGCAGGCGCAGGGCGGGGGTGCCATCGTCAACATCTCGACCGCCTGGGTCACGCAACCCTCGTCGATGTTCCCGACCTCGGCAGCCTTCCGGGCCAGCCTTGGCACCTTCACCAAGATCGTCGCGGACGAATATGCGGGTCAGGGCATCCGCATCAACAACGTCCTGCCGGGCTGGATCGACAGCCTGCCCGCGAGTGACGAACGCCGCGACAGCGTACCAATGGGTCGCTATGGCCGGGCGGAAGAGATCGCATCCACCATCGCCTTCCTGCTGTCAGAGGGGGCGGGCTACATCACGGGCCAGAGCATCCGCGTGGATGGCGGACTGATCCGCAGCGTCTGAGTCCTCTCAATCCTGCCGCAGGCACCTTTCCGACCGGAAGGGTGCCTGCGCTTTCCTGAAAGACACGTCATGCCTCGCGCCTATGCCGCGCTTGCCGCGCTCGGCCTCATCTGGGGGTCGAACTTCATCTTCATGAAATGGGCCACCGCCCTGATCTCGCCCACGCAGACGGTGTTCCTGCGGGTGCTGTTCGGCTTTCTGCCTTTGGCCGTGATGGCGTGGCGAGCGGGCGTCATCACCCGTGACCAGCTGCGCCACCTGCCGCATTTCGCGGCGATGTCGGTGCTGGCGACTACCTTTTATTACTATGGCTTCGTCGCCGGCACCGCCCTGCTGCCGACCAGCGTGGCAGGGCTGCTGA
>NZ_JAUNPC010000194.1 GCF_030536915.1 Paracoccus sp. (in: a-proteobacteria) | reverse complement strand
TGCCGGGACTGTGGCAGGACCGGCAGGCAGGCGAACGCAGCATGGCCGAACCCGGCGCGCTGTCCGGCGCCCTGCCCGACGCGATGGCCGACCTGACCCCGGACGAGGCGCGCCTGGCCGCGATCTGGGCGCGCGTGGTGGGCGAGGGGCGGTTTGCCCCCGAGGCCGGTTTCTATGACCTGGGCGGCGATTCGCTCAGTTCCGTGCAGATCGGCCTGGTCATGGAATCCGAACGCCTGCCCCGCCCGGTGATCCGCGCCACGATGGAAGGCCGCAGCCTGCGCGAGGCGGCGGCGCTGTTGGCGGCGGATGCCCCGGCAGCGCAAACGGACGCCCTGCCCGAATCCGCGTTGCGCAGCTGGGCGATCACGATGACCCGCGCCGTGATGGCCTTGTCGGTGATCCTGTCCCATTGGGGACCGGGCGTCTTTGAAAGGCTGGGTATCGGCCGCCAGGCCGAGGCCGCCCTTGCGCTGTTCTACCGGATGGGCACGCCGGGCTTCGCGGCGGTTTTCGGGATCGGCATCGGCTATTTCATGCTGCCCGATTTCGCGGCCCGCCGGGGATCGGTCCTGCGCAGGCTGGGGGGATCGTTCCGGCTGGTCCTGACAGGGCTTGCCCTGCTGGCCGCGATCCGGCTGGGAAACCTGGCCCTGCGCGGCCAGCCAATCGGCGGGCTTGAAATCGCCCATTCCTTTTACGGTGTGCTGGCCTATTACGCGGTCATGCTGGGCACGGCCCGCTGGTGGCTGCCGCCCCTGGCGCGGCTGGCGCGGCCGATCCCCTGGCTGCTGGCGGGCCTGCCGGTCCTGTGGATCCTGTGGCAGACGGTGCCCGCCCTGCTGCCCGCCGATCAGCTGCAATCGCTGCTGGAATGGCCCCGGCTGATGCTGGTCGCGGGCTACAACGTCTTCAAGATGAGCGCGGTCGCCGCGGGCGGCATGGCCATCGGCCTGTGGATCGCCGGTCAGCCCGACAGCCGAAACGCCGCGCGCCTGCTGCTGACGGGGGGCGCGCTGGGGATGGCCGTGACCGTCTTGTCGCTGCTGGAGGCCGACGGGGCGGGCGCCTTTGTCAGCCGCGGCAGCCCGGTCTTCACCTCGCTGCCCGGTCTGATCTTCTATCTGTCCTTCGCAGGCTTCATGACCGGGCTGTTCCTGCGCCTGATCCTGTCCTGGGACGGCCTGATCGCGCCGCTGCGCGCGGTGCTGAAGCTGCTGCTTGTCACAGGCGGCCTGGCCTTGCCGATCTATGTCTTCCACGGGCTTGTCATCCCCGGCCGGCAGATGCTGAACGCCCTCGAGGTGCAGGGCGGAATGGCGCTGGCGATTCCCATGGGACTGTTCCTGCTGTCCATGGCCTGGCTGGGCAGGCGGTTGTGGCGGATGTATTTCGGCTGAAACTGCGGGAAAGGGCGTCAAGGGTTTTCTGGCAGAAGACGCCCTTGCACCAGGCACGCGAAACGGCACGTCCGGCTAAGCTGCTGTTCGCGCGCCTATCCTGGTTGATGTGCAGGAAAAAGATACTGTCGAAGACAGAAGGCGTTGCGGAAATGGCTTCAGCAACGCGTGGTGAATACTGACTCTGTTAACCGTTGTTTAACAATCTCTGCGGCGCCGTAAATCAACTGCGCCGTTCCGTCCCGACCTGCGGGGGACCGGCCCGCCAAGGGGGCCTTTCATGTACGATCTTTTCCACAACAGAGCTTCGGGCCTGGAAAGCCCGGCCACGCGCCTGTCCGCCGTCACCCCCAATGACGCCGCAGACCTGGCCTTTGCCACGCGGGCCATCGCGGTCGGCACCGAAGGCTTCATCCAGATGACCACGGTCAGCGGCGATACCGGCCGCGTCTTCGTCGTGCCCGGCGCCCCCTTCCCGGTCCGCGCGCGCCGCATCTGGGCCGCCGGAACCACCGCAACCGATATCGTCGCCCTCGCATGATGTTGCAGATCGGCGTGGGCTATGCGCCCCGCACCCTTCGCGCGCTGCAAACGCAGCCCGCGCAGGGACTCATGGTCATGGTTGCCTCGGACGATGCGGCGGTCCCGGTCCATGCGACCGCGAGGACGATCGAGGTGGCGTCCCCGTCGGTCCATGCAGGCCGCTATCCGCTGGCGATGGCCGACCTGGCCCGTGGCCCGGTC
>NZ_JAUNPC010000010.1:43600-47979 GCF_030536915.1 Paracoccus sp. (in: a-proteobacteria) | reverse complement strand
AGGTGGTTGGTCGGCTCGTCCAGCAGCAGCATGTCAGGCGCTTCCAGCAGCAGCTTGCACAGCGCCACGCGGCGCCGTTCGCCGCCTGACAGCGTGTCCACGTCGGCGTCGTCGGGCGGGCAGCGCAAGGCCTCCATCGCGACATCCACCTGCGAATCCAGGTCCCACAGGTTCTCGGCGTCGATCTCGTCCTGAAGCTTCGCCATCTCCTCGGCGGTCTCGTCCGAGTAGTTCATCGCAAGCTCATTATAGCGGTCCAGCTTGGCCTGCTTGGCCTTGACGCCCTCCATCACGTTGCCGCGCACGTTCAGGGCGGGATCAAGCTGCGGCTCCTGCGGCAGGTAGCCCACGGTGGCGCCCTTGGCGGCCCAGGCCTCGCCGGAAAAATCCTTGTCGATGCCGGCCATGATCCGCAGCAGGGTCGATTTCCCCGCGCCGTTGACGCCGACGACGCCGATCTTGACGCCGGGCAGGAAGTTCAGGCGGATGTTTTCAAAGGTCTTCTTGCCGCCGGGATAGGTCTTGGACAGGCCGTCCATGTGATAGACATACTGATACGAGGCCATGAGCCGCTCCTGTTCGCTTGTTGCGGGCTATCTAGGCCACCGGCGGCGCAAATGTAAGCGGCGCCACGCGGGCGCCGCTTGGACTCACTGGGTCAGGTCGCGGTCGAGGAAGGTGCGGATCTGCTCGCCTGCCTGGGCGATGTTGACCACGCCGTCCAGGTGGCCGCGGGTGCCTTCCAGTTCGACCACCTCGACGGGGGTGCCGTCGGACCTGATGATCGCAGCGGTTTCCCGAACGGCATTGCCGGGGAAGACGAGGTCCTCGTCGGTGTGGATCAGCATCACCGGCACGTCGATGGCCTTGAGGCCGTCATAGACGCTTTCACCCCCTGCCCCGCCGGCGACGAAAAGCTGGTTGGCGCGGATCAGATACAGAAGATGGTTCGCGTCCGACGTCGCCGCCCGCGCCGCGCCGCCGTCGTTCAGCGTCTTCACCACCGCGAACTCGTTTTCCATGGCGGCGGCGGGGTCGGCGCCTTCCTCGGCCCAGTCACGGCCGAAGGTGCCATTGGTCCATTCGGCCGAGTTCGCGTGCAGCGTCACGATCTTCAGCGCCTGCGCCAGCCCCGCATCCGGCGCGGTGCCGCCATAATAGTCGCCGCCGTTCCAGTTCGGGTCCAGCCGCACCGGCGCGCCCCAGATGTCCAGCCAGGCGATCAGGTCAGCATCCGCCCAGCCCGAGGCGATCACGGGGATCACCCGCGTCAGCTTGTCGGGATGCCGCGCCGCCCAGTCATAGGCCTGCAGGCCCCCCATGGACGGACCCATGACGGCGTGCCACCGCTCGATCCCCAGTTGCTGCATCAGCCCGTGCTGGGTTTCCACGAAATCGCCGATGGTCAGGATCGGGAAATCCATGCCCCATGGCTCGCCCGTCGCCGGGTTCACCGTGGCCGGGCCGGTGGTGATGACCGTGGGGCTTTTCGCCGCAAGGTTCACCGGCGTGTCGGCCGAGACGACGAAATACCTGTCCGTGTCGATGGGCTTGCCCGGCCCGATGATCGCGTCCCAATAGCCGGGCGCCGCATCGTCTTCGGCGTATTTCCCGGCGGCGTGGGAGTTGCCGGAAAAGAAATGCGTGATCAGGATGGCGTTGTCACCAGCCTCGTTCAGCGTGCCATAGGTTTCATAGCCCAGCGTCATCTCGGGGATCGTCTCGCCGCCGAGCGTCCGGAAATCGGTCAGGGTGAAGCTTTTCTTCTCGACGATCTCGTCCAGCGCGAAAGCGGGCGCAGCCAGCAGCAGCCCGCCCATCAGGGCGGCCAGGCAATGTCGTGTCATGGGGTCTCCTCTCCCTCGTCCTTGCGGCGAGTAGAGCCGAAGCCCGAAATCCTGTCCACCGCCTCAGCGGATCAGGGCCGAGAACTCCTTGCCGAAGGTTTTCTCGATAAAGGCGAACTGCGGTTCAAGCCGCTCGCGGATCTTGGCGCGGGCCTCGGCGGGGACCGATAGCGCGCTGTTGGCGGCGAAGACCTTTGCCCCGAGATCGCGGTAGCCGAAGGGGTCAAGGCCGCAGAAACCCTCGATCCGCCGCATGAAGCCCTCGGGGTCTTTCGCGATCAGGCCGAAGGGCAGGATCAGCAGCCGGTCATGCGGCAGCCGCGAGGTCCAGCGCGGCACATAGGTCGCGTAATCGCCGCGGTCATACAGCACCGGGTCGTCGATCTCGGCCAGCCATGCCTTGACCCCCTTGGGGTGCTTCTTCTTGCGCGTGAGGTTCATCTTGAGCTGGCTGATCGCCCGGTCCACCGGATGACGGATGATGTAGATGAAGCGTGCCTTGGGTAGGAAGTCGATGGCGAACTCGACCCCTTCATCCGGCAGCGTCGAATATTCAGGGGTGATGTCGCAGGGGATCGTGCCCTCGGGCGCGGGGGCGAAGACCTGCTTGTACCAGCGGTTGGTGAACATCTCGCCCGTGGTGATCCGCTCGAGCCAGGCGTCGAGTTCGGGCGGCATCTCCTGCCCCTTGCCGGCATAGCGCTTTTCCTGGTTCTGGCGCGCGCGCCTGAAATGCCAGGGCAGCCATTGCCGGTGTTCCGGCACGAAGCGGTGGTTGAAGAACTGCGCTTCCTTGAAGGGCGGCAGCCAGACCTGCGGATGCTGGGCGATCATCTGCCCAAGCCAGGTGGTCCCGGCCTTCTGCGCCCCGATGCCGATGATGAGCGGCTTTTTCGGCGCGCCCTCGGGGTCCCATTTGGGCAGAACAGTCACGGCGCAGCTTCACCACGTTCAGGGTCCGCCCGGCCCCGGCCTTCGGCGCGGTCGCGCCCGATCCGGCCACCGCGACAAAACCCCCGGCGCAGACGGTTTCACCCGTCTTTCGCCCATATCCCGCAGCCGGTCAAACCGATAGCCCTACAGCCGGCCCCAGAGGTCATAGTCCGATGCCTCGTCCACCGTGACCGTCACGATGTCGCCGGGGGTCAGCGCCTCGAAGCCCTCGTCGATGAACAGGTTGCCGTCGATTTCCGGCGCGTCGGCCATGGTGCGGCAGGTGGCGCCGCCCTCGTCCACGCTGTCCACGATGACGGGCTGGCGGGTGCCGACCTTGGCGGCCAGCTTCGCCGCAGAAATTGCCTGCGCCTTCTGCATGAAGCGGTCCCAGCGGTCCTGCTTGACCTCATCGGGCACATGGTCGGGCAGGTCGTTCGCCCGCGCGCCACGCACGTTCTCATACTGGAAGCATCCGACGCGCTCCAGTTGCGCCTCGTCCAGCCAGTCGAGCAGATGCTGGAACTCGGCCTCGGTCTCGCCGGGGTAGCCGACGATGAAGGTGGAGCGCAGCGTGATCCCCGGCGCGGCGGCCCGCCAAGCGGCGATCTCGTCCAGCGTCTTCGCGCTTGCCGCGGGCCGGGCCATGCGGCGCAGCACGTCGGGGTGGGCGTGCTGGAAGGGGATGTCGAGATAGGGCAGCACCCCAGTTCCCGTTGCCGCCGTCTCGGCCATCAGCGGGATCAGGTTGCGGACATGGGGATAGGGATAGACGTAATGCAGCCGCACCCATGCCCCAAGCGAGCCGAGGTCGCGGGCAAGGTCGGTGATATGGGCGCGATGGCCCCTCTCCTCGGCATGGCGCAGGTCCACCCCGTAGGCGGAAGTATCCTGCGAGATCACCAGAAGCTCGCGGACGCCGCCTGCGACCAGCTTTTCCGCCTCGCGCACCACCGCATGGGCCGGGCGGCTGACCAGTTTACCGCGCATGTCGGGAATGATGCAGAACTTGCAGGCGTGGTTGCAGCCCTCGGAAATCTTCAGATAGGCGTAGTGGCGCGGCGTCAGCCGCACCTCGGACGCCGGCAGCAGGTCGATGAAGGGGTCCGGCGCGGGCGGCACGGCCTGATGGACCGCATCCAGCACCTGCTCGTATTGATGCGGGCCGGTCACCGCCAGCACACGGGGGTGGACGCCGGTGATGTATTCGGGTTCCGCCCCGAGGCAGCCGGTCACGATCACCCGGCCGTTTTCCGACAGCGCCTCGCCGATGGCCTCGAGGCTTTCGGCCTTGGCGCTGTCCAGGAAGCCGCAGGTGTTCACGATCACCGCGTCGGCGCCCTGATAGGCGGGGCTAATCGCATAGCCCTCGGCCCGCAGGCGGGTCAGGATGCGCTCGCTGTCCACCAGCGCCTTGGGGCAGCCCAAGGAGACCATGCCGATGGTGGGCTGCCCGCCGCGTCCCGCCGCCGCGCGGGCTGGCGCGTCGTCGAGGCGAAGGGCGGGGGCGAGGTCCGGGCGAAGGCTGGGCGGGTTCAGGCTCATGCGGCGCCATATAGCGACGGGAAAGCCGAACGCAAAGCGCAGGAACGCGGCGTT
>NZ_JAUNPC010000010.1:0-43500 GCF_030536915.1 Paracoccus sp. (in: a-proteobacteria) | reverse complement strand
AGCCAGGTTCACCACCCCTTGGCGCGGTCGTGATGCAGGCCGCGCGGCGAACGGATTTCCATCCCCGCAGACAGTCGGCATGATGCCGCCATGCAGATCATCCCTCGCCTTTTCCGCCGTGCCGCCGTCCTCGCGCTGATCGCCCTTCCCGCCTGCGCGGCGCCGCCGCAGGCGACAGTCGCGACCGCATCGCAATCCCGCCCTGCCGCCGGTTCGGGCGAGCCCATCACCATCCACAACAACCGCGGCGGCAACGTCCTGCAGATGATGGCCCGCCGGAACGAGCTTGAGGCCTCGGGCCGCCCCGTCCGCATCACCGGTCTCTGCAACTCGGCCTGCACGATGCTGATCACGCTGCCGAACGCCTGCCTCGACCCCGATGCCTCGGTGGGCTTTCACGCGCCGCGCCTGCCGGGGACGCAGATCATCCCGCCCATCGTGGACCAGCTGATGGCGATGCACTACCGGAACGGCATCCTCGAACGCTGGAACGGCGAATGGCGCCATTCGCTGAAGATACAAAGCATCAGCGCCCGCGAATATGTCCGGCTGGACCCGCAGACCCGGCTGTGCCGGTAAGGGTCAGGCCAGCGCCGAGACCAGCGGCTTGAAGTTGCGGACCTGCCGCTCGATCAGCTTCGCCACGGGCTTGCCGCGCATCACCGGGCGGGCAGTGGGTGGCGGATCACCCTGTCCCGGGTCGACCAGGTCGGGAAACAGCGCCCGCAGTTCCCGCAGCGCGCCCCCGGTCATCGAGGCCACGGCCATCGGCCCCAAGTAAAGCGATTCGGCCTCGGCCCCTTCGGCAAAGACGATCTCGTGGCGGTCGAACATCAGGTGCCAGTAGCCGATGCCGTCCTCTGCCGGGACGCGCTCGATCCCCGGGTGGCCGACAAGATGGACGGCGGCGATCAGCACCTCGGTCGAGCCGGTCATGCGTTCCGCGATGGCCGAGCGGACCAGGATCCGGTGCTGCGGGGACAGGACCAGATCGCGCAGCGGCATCCCTGGCCCCAAGGCGCCGGCGGCGATGCGGATCGGGTTCAGACTGGGGTTTGCCGCAAGGCCCGCTGCCGAAAGCCGCCTGCCGCCCAGCCAGCGCAGGGGCTGCAGGCCATGGTCGCGGGTGCGGACCAGGTCGCCCACGCGCAGCAGATGGACCGGGCGCGGCCCGTCGCCGGTCTCGATCAGCGTGCCGGTGGCAAAGCAGGTGACGTCGATCCTGAAATCGTCGTCATCGTCCAGGCTGCGCCATGGCACCTGCCGCAAGGGCTCGGTCGGGCCGATGAAGATGAACTTGACGGTCTTTCCGGGCTCTTCGCTCCAATCGACCACGGCGCCGTCATAGGGCAGCCAGAGCCGGGCGGTCGCGGATGCATCGGCGGTTCCGGCCAGAGACAGGACCAGCGCCTCGATGTCCCGGCCGGTGATGCCGTTCGGGGCCGCGAACTCGGTATACATCAAGGCCCGGCTGATCCCCGAGATGCGGTATTCGGCGCTGTTCAGGGTGACGAGGTCGCCCAGCGACAGGAAGTCCGGGTCCGACCGGACAACATCCAGCGGGTCGAGGCTGGCCGAGAGGTGATGCGTCGGCTTGTAAGGGTGGTCGTCGCCCGTCCGTCCTTCCGGGAAGACGTAAGCCCCGCCCGCGATGTCCGGCCCCGTAAGGATGCTTGCGTCATGAAGCTTTGCCATGGCTCTCCCCTCGTTTTCACAAAGGGTTAATGGCGATGGGTTAAAGCTTGGTTAAGGGCAGTGGAAAGATCACTCGCGCAGGCGCCAGCCGGTCAGGAAGATCCAGCGGATCGCGGCCAGCAGCACCACGATCATCAGCGCGACCGCGACCAGCGAGACGCCCACCGGCACGTCGGCCAGGTCGAAGAAGGACCAGCGGAAGCCCGAGACGAGGTAAAGGACCGGGTTCAGCTTGGCCACCTGTTCCCAGAAGGGCGGCAGCATGGAGGCCGAGTAGAAGGCCCCGCCCAGGAAGACCAGCGGCGTGATGATCATCATCGGCACGATCTGCAACTGCTCGAAGTTCCTGGCCCAGAGGCCGAGGATGAAGCCCAGAAGCGCGAAGGCCGTCGAGGTCAGGACGAGAAAGGCGACCATCCAGAACGGATGGACGATATGGACGCCGACGAACCAGAAGCTGGTCAGCAGGATCACCAGCGCGATCAGGATGGCTTTCGAAGCGGCCGCGCCGACGAAGCCCAGCGTGACCTCGACCCAGCCGGTGGGGGCCACGAGGTATTCGTAGATCGTGCCAGAGAACTTGGGGAAGAAGATGCCGAAGCTGGCGTTCGACACCGACTGCTGCAGCACCGTCAGCATCATCAGCCCCGGCACGATGAAGGCGCCGTAGGGCACGCCCTCGACCGACTGGATGCGGCCGCCGATGGCCGCGCCGAAGACGACGAAATACAGCACCGTGGACAGGACCGGGGATGCCAGCGACTGCCAGATGGTGCGGAAGAAGCGCGACATCTCGTGGCGGTAGATCGCGCGGACGGAACCCCAGTTCATCGCCGCTCTCCTTCGCCGGATTCCAGAAGCGACATGAACACCTCCTCCAGCGAGGATTGCTTGGTGGCGACATCGCGGATGCCGATGCCGCGCGCGTTCAGGTCGGCCAGCAGCCGGCCGATGCCGGTGCGTTCCGCTCGCGCGTCATAGGCATAGCCGAGCCTGCGGCCGTCGTCCGACAGGGTGATATCGTCCTCGGCCCAGCCGTCGGGCAGCGCGGACAGCGGGGGGTCCAGTTCCACCGTCAGGTGCTTGCGCCCGAACTCGCCCATCAACTCGGCCTTGGGGCGGACCAGCAGCAGGCGGCCCTTGTCGATGACGCCGATGCGGTCGGCCATCTCCTCGGCTTCTTCAAGATAGTGCGTGGTCAGGATGATCGTCACGCCCGAGGCGCGCAGCTCGCTGACGACGGCCCACATCTCGCGCCGCAGATGCACGTCCACGCCGGCGGTCGGTTCGTCGAGGAACAGCACCTTGGGCCGGTGCGACAGCGCCTTGGCGATCAGCACCCGCCGCTTCATGCCGCCCGACAGCGCTCGCGTCGGCGCATCGCGCTTGTCCCACAGGGCAAGGCTGCGCAGCACCTGCTCGACATAGGCCTCGTCCGGCCCCTCGCCGTAAAGGCCGCGGGTGAAGCGGACCGCGTTGGCGACGGTCTCGAAGGGTTCGAGCGCGATTTCCTGCGGGACAAGGCCGATCAGCCGGCGCGCCGCGCGCCAGTCCGTGCGAATGTCATGGCCGCCGACGCGGACGGTGCCGCCCGTGGGCACCACCAGCCCGCAGATGATCGAGATCAGCGTGGTCTTGCCCGCCCCGTTCGGCCCCAGCAACGCGAGGATCTCACCCTGCTCGATGGTCAGGCTGACATCGTCCAGCGCCTTGGTCCCGCCCGCATATTGCTTTGACAGGTGGACGATCTCGATGATCGGGGGCATGGGCGTTCCTTCCAGCGGCTGGATCGAGAGCTATGCAGCCCCGCCCTGCTTGTCCAGCGCAAGCCCGGCATCCGCCATCAGCCGGTCCGAGGCGGCCTCGACCTTTTCCTCCACCCGGGCCACCAGTTCTGCGGCGGGCAGGGTGACGGTCACAGGATCGAGGAACTCGATCACCGCGCGTCCGGGCCTGATCCGCAACCCGTCCTTTGGCCAGAACATCCCGCAATTGACCGCCACCGGATGGACCGGCAGCCCGGTCGCCTGGTGGATGGTGCCGACGCCGTGCTTGTAGCTGCGCCGCTCGCCCGGCCGGGTGCGGGTGCCCTCGGGGTAGATGATGAGCTGGCCCAGGCCGTCGGCCGAGGCGCGCGAGGCCTGAATCCCGGCGATGATCTGGCGCATCGCCTCGGACCCGCGGGTGCGGTCGATGGGGATGCAGCCCGCAAGCCGCGCGTAATGGCCCATGATCGGCACCCGCAGCACCTCGCGCTTCATGATGAAGGCGCATTGCGGGACGGCATGGGCGATGGCGAGGATGTCGAGGAAGCTCTGGTGCTTGGCGGCGATGATGCAGTCATGCACGGGCGGCGTGCCCCGGATCTCGACCGAGATGCCGAGGATCGCGCGGGCCGCGGCTAGCAGTCGCCCGGTCCAGGCGATGGGCAGGACATGGGCGTTCTGCGGGTTGTGCCGGATCTTCGGCCACCACCACAGGCCCATGAAGATGGTGACAAGGGCAATCCAGATGTAGAACACGGCCATTCTGAGCGGCCAGAGGAGCGGCAGGGGGCGGGGTTCGTAGCGCGGATCGGCGCCGGACCGGGGCGCTGCCCCGGACCCCGGGATACTTGTGGCCGAAAGACTTTCGTTGAATGTGCTGCCGGCAGGCGCGGGCAGCAGCGCCCAGCCGGGTTGCTCGATGCGGCGCGCGGACATCAGCGGACCTCGCGCAGCATCCGCAGCGCGGCGGCGCGCGTGGCGACGAAGCCCACCAGCGCGCCCACCGGCGGGATCAGCAGCGGCCAGAGCCAGCCCCAGCCGGTAAATCCGAGACCCGTCAGGAAGCCCCCCGCCGCCTGCATGTCGGGCAGCGCAAGGACCGCGAGCATTCCCAGCGCGGTGCCGCCTACGGCCCCCATCGCGGTGCGGCGGGTGAGGCGGCGGACAAAGGCGGTTGCGATGGTCAGGTCGCGGGCGCCGATCAGCCGCATGACCCGGATCACCTGCACGTTCGCGGCCAGCGTCGCCTGCGCGGCCAGCGTGACGATGGCGGCGCCGGCGGCCCCGATCAGGACCAGCGACAGCCAGCCCAGCATCCGCAGCCGCGATGCGGCCGAGACCAGCGGCTGGCGCCAGCGGGTATGGTCGTCCAGCACCGCGCCCGGCGCCTCGGCCTCAAGCCGCAGCCGCAGCCCTTGGGCGTCAAAGCCCCGCGCGGTCGTGACCTGCACCAGACGGGGCACCGGCAGCGCATCGACGGGGACATCGGGACCGAACCACGGTTCCAGCAGTGCCTCGACCTCGGCGGCGTCCAGGGGGTGGCTTTCGGCGATTCCGGGCGTCGTTTCCAGCACCTGCCGGACCGTGGCCGTCCGCGCTTCGATCTGGTCCGCGGGGGCCGAGACGCGGATCGTCACCGTCTGCGCCAGTCCTTCCGCCCAGCGATCGGCCAGCCGCCCCGTCGCCAGCGCCAGCGCCAGCGCGAAGACCGCAAGGAAGGCCATCACCCCCGCGCCGAAGGCCGTCAGCTTCGCCGTCACGCCCGAAGGCGGCACGATCCGGTCGGCAAGCCCCGCCTCGCGCCGGGCCAGCGACCGCCAGAGCGTGCCGAAGTCCAGCGCCTGCAGGTCAGCGCGCACGGGGCGCGGACGGCGGAACATGGCGCGCCAGCCAGGACGGTTCGGGGCGCTCACAGGTCGGCTCCCGCTGCCTGAATGCGGCCCCCGCCGATCCGCAGCACGCGGGCCGAGACCTGCTGCCGGGCGGCGCGCACGAGGTTCATGTCATGGGTGGCGATCAGCACGGTCTTGCCCGACTTGTTCAACTCGATCAGCAATTGCAGCAGCCTCAGCGACATGTCCCAGTCGAGGTTGCCGGTCGGCTCGTCCGCCAGGATCACGTCCGGCGACAGGATCACCGCGCGGGCCAGCGCCGCGCGCTGCCTTTCGCCCCCCGACAGCGACGGCGGCAGGGCGCGGGCCGCCTGCGTCATCTGCACCCAGGCCAAGAGGTCGCGGATCGCCGCCATGTCCACCGGCTCGCCCGCGATGGTCATGGGCAGGGCGATGTTTTCCGCCACCGGCAGGTGGTCGAGGAACTGCGTGTCCTGGTGGACCAGGCCTATCCTGCGGCGCAGGCTGGCGATGGCGTCGCGCCCCAGCGCCGCCGCATCCTCGCCGAACAGCGAAAGCCGCCCCGCCGTCGGCAGCAGGTCGGCGATGCACAGGCGCAGGAAGGTGGTCTTACCCGACCCCGAAGGCCCGATCAGGAAATGGAACGACCCGCGCGGCAGGCTGAGCGTGATGCCCTGAAACAGCGCCTCTCCCCGAGGGTAGGCGAAGCCAACATCCCGCATTTCGATCACGTCCGCCCTCCTTGGCCCGCGGCGCGCTTGGCGGCCGAACGCGGCGTTGATAGAACGTCCGCGCGCCGATGAAAACCAGCGGCGCAGGCGAAACGGGGGCCATGCGATGCGGCTGATCTGCCCGCGCTGCAACGCGCAATATGAAATCGACGCGGGCGCGGTCCCCCCGGCCGGGCGCGACGTGGAATGTTCCGCCTGCGATCACGTCTGGCGGGCGCTGCCCGGACCCGAGGCCTTCAACCCCGGGGCGCGGCCGCAACTCAGCCGCCCCCTGAGCGAATCGGTGATCGGCATCCTGCGCGAGGAAGCCGCGCGCGAGCTTGAGGTCCGCGCCTCCGACCGCCGGACCCAGCGAGCGGCCGAACGCGCCGCGGCGATCGCGGCAGAGCTTGGGGAGCCGGACCCTGCGCCGCCCTTCCCGGACGGCAGGGCCGATGCAGGGGAGGCAGTCCGACAGGACCCGGACATCACCGCCCTTGCCGCGCCCGGCGGCGTCCTGCCGGAAGAAACGGCCGGGCCGACAGTCGATACGCCCGAAACCCGCGCGCAGGAGGTTGAGCCAAGCGCCGACACGGGCGGGGGAATGGCGGCTGTTCATCCGGTTTCCGATCCGGGGGCTTCTTCTGCAAGCGCGGCCCTGACCGGCGGGGGCCGGACGGATGCCGAACCGCAAGGCGCCTCGGCCGATCACGTCAGAGCCGGACCCGGCACGGGCGCCGACGCGGAAGACCTGCGGGTCCCCCGTGGCGAGACGCCGCGCCCGGGAACCACGGGCGCAGGCCCGCGCGAAGATCGGGACCAGAGGACTGCCCCTTCCATCAGCACGGCAGAGCCGGCGGCGGCCCGGAAAGGCGCTGCGGGTTCCCGTCGGGGTTATGCGGCAGGCGTCAGCACCGCCGCGATCATCGCGCTTGTGGCGCTGGCGCTTTACGCGCTTGCGCCGCGGGTGGCGGATCAGGGGGCGCCGGGGGCGACCCTCGTCGGCTGGCGGAGCGAGGTCGATCGTGGCCGCGACTGGCTGGCCCGACAAGGCAACGCCGCAACAAGCGGCCTGCGTGATCTTCTGGGGGGCGAATAGCGCCCCGGCAAGCAAGGCCCCCAGATGCAGCCAGACAGAGATGCCGCACGGCAGGGGCGGACTTCAGCGCAGGCCGAGCGCCGGATGCGTCCGACGCCACGGAAGAACCGGCCTGACGGCACGGGAAGACCCCGGCCCATGCGCCGCCGCAGCAACGACGGATGCCCGAGCCGCCTTCCGACCGGCCGCTTCTGCGCAGTCTCGCCCCCTTTGCGAAGCGGCGCGTCCGGTCACACCATGATCCGGGCATGTGGTCTGCCCCGGGCATCTGCAGGATTCATCCCGTGACGGCTAATGCCGGGGCCCACTTCTGTCAGCCCCTTCGTCGCTGAGACACTCCCTTTCGGGCCTCCGGCCAGAACACGATCCGCGCGTCTGATTCGAACCCGAAGGGGTGCAGGCCTCATCCCCTGACGGCGGGTGCCCGGACCGCCTTCAGGCCGGCGGCTCAAGCGCCACCCTGCCCCCTCCGGCCGTCCGGTCAGAACCTGTCCAGCAGCCGCCCCAGATAGTCACGTTCCACGCGGGGGCGGTCGGGGTCGCCGCTGCGGCGGCGGATCTCGTCCTGCAGTTCGCGGGCGCGATTGGCCTGCCGCTCGCCTTCGGCCAGCGGCTCGCCGGTGGTCACGTTGCTGCCTTGGCCGCGGGTCTGGCGCCCCAGCGGGTCCAGCGTCGCGCGATCACTGAACCCTTCGCCGCCATCCGCCCGCGACTGGCCCTGCTGGCCGGGCTGGTTGCCCTGGCCGTCTTGCGCCTGCCCCTGCTCGCCCTGCTGCGAGCGGGCAAGATCGCTCAGCGCCCGCATGCCTTCGCGCATCGCCTCGATGGCATCGGCCTGCCCTTCCATCGCGCCAGCCGGGTCGCCCCCGCGCAAGGCGCGCTCGGCGTCTTCCATGGCCCGGCCCGCTTCGTCCAGCCGCCGGCGGGCGGCATCGCCCTCGGGCGTGCCCTGACCGGGCAGAAGCCCCTGCTGCCGCCCGAGATCCTCGCGCAGCCCGCGCTGGCGCTCGGCAAGCGAGCCCTGACCCCCCTGACCTTCGCCGCCCTGGCCGCCGCCCTGCTGGCCTTGCTGGCCCTGGCCCTGCCCCGGCTGCTCGCCCCCGCCCGGCTGCTGGCCGAAGGGATTCTGGCCGAAGGGCTCGCGCTGCGCCTCGCGCATGGCCTCGTCGGCCAGCCGCTGCTGCTCGCGCAGGGTCTCGCCCAACTGCTCCATCGAGCGGCCGCCGGGGCTGCCCTCGCCGCCGCCCTGGCCCTCGCGGACCTGAAGGTTCTCCATCATGCGGTTGAACTGTTCCAGCAGTTCCTGCGCCTCGGCCATGCGGCCCTCGTTCATCAGGCGCTGTATTTCATCCATCATCGCCTGGATCTGGTCGCCGGTGACCGCCTGCCCCTGCTGTTCGGACCGGTCGAAGCGCGCGGCCGGGTCCTCGCCGCGTTCGGCCAGCATCCGGGTATAGTCGTCGGTCGCGGCCTTCAGCTCGCCCATCAGCTTCTGGATCTCGTCGGGGCTGGCACCGTTGCGGATGGCCTCGGACAGCCTCTCCTGCGCCTGCCGCATCCGCTCCAAGGCGTCGCCCAGGCCGCCGTCCTCGATCTGCACCGCCGCGTCCCACAGCGAGTCCGCCACTTGGTCGCGGACCTCGGGCGACAGCGACCCGGCCTCCAGCGTCTGCACGGCGTTCACGATGGCGGCTGCAGCTTCCGCGGGCATGGAGCGGTCCTGCCGCCAGACCATCGCCCGCAGCAGCCGGGCGGAGCGGGCGGCGTTCTCGCGCGACCACAGCAGGTCGCGGCGCATTTCCACCAGCCCGGCGGCCAGAGGGTCGAAGAATCGCCGCCCCGGCAGGATCATCGCGGTGGGGGTGGTCTCGGCGGACTGGCCGATGCCGTCCTGCACCGACAGACGCACGCGCACCGGCAGGTTCGCCCATGGGTGGCGGGAAAGATCGGCGGTGATCGTGCCCTCGACCTGGCGGCGCTGGCCGGCGGCGGGCAGCGGCAGGTCCAGCACCAGCGCTTCGCGCGGTTCCGGGTCGGGGGTCAGGCCGAAGCGGCGGTCCACGGCAGGCAGGTCGAGTTCCAGCGCGGCCAGCCCCGAGGCGATGCCGTGGTCGTCCCTGGCCGAAAATCCCTGCGCCATCCGGCCATCGGCCCGGCGCTCGGCCAGCGCCGCAAGCTGGACGGTAGGGGCGTCGTCGGGGTCCACGGTCAGCGTGAAACTACGCCCGCCCACGCTGACGATGCCGTTCTCCTCAGCGGTGAATCGCGGCGCGTCGGGCGGACTTTCGACGGCGACGCCCACGCCCTGCTCGACCGCCAGCCCCTGCCCGTAAAGGCGGAAGCTCAGCACCGTGCCCTCGGGCACCGTCAGCGCGTCGCCCTTGAGCGCGTTGAGGTAGATCGTAGGGCGACGGGTGTGGCGCGGGGGTTCCGCCCAGCCCTCCCATGCGGGGCCGGTCGCGACCGGCTCGTCCGGGCCGCGGGGGCTGGGCGCCCAGCTTGCGGCCAAGGCGCCCAAGCCCTGCCCGACCGGACCCGCGCCCCCGAACAGCAGCGCCATCGCCAGCGCGGTCAGCCCGACCAGCCGCAGGGCAAAGGGATCGCGCCTCGGCAGCCCCGCGTCGGGCGTGGCGCGGCGGGCCTTGGCGGCGGCCTTGCGCGCGGCGTCCAGATGGGCGCGCCACAGCGCCTCGGCCCCCGGCCCGCCCAGCGCCATGCGGTCACCCAGCGCCGAAAGCGGACGCCCCGCGATCCGCATGTCCACCCGCGCCAGCGCCTCGGCCCGTGCGGGCCGACGGAAGCGCATCCACCCGGCCAGCAGCGCGGCGAGGAAGGTCAGCGCCCAAAGGACCGATACCCAGCCCAGCGCGGCAGGCGGCAGCGCCGCCACCAGCCCCAGCGCCAGCGCGGCCACGGCCAGCATCGCCAGCGTTGCCGGCAGCCAGAAGGCGCGGGCCAGCCGTTCCCACCACATCCCCGCCAGTGTCAGCGCCACGGCCCGCCGGGCGGCGGGGGGTAGCGCGTCGCTCTGGGGGGCCAGGTGGGTCACAGCCAGGCGGGGATGCGGTCCCGCGACAGCATCTCCTCGATCGTGGGACGGGGCCGGATGACGGCAAAGCGGTCGCCCGAGACCAGCACCTCGGGCACCAGCGGCCGCGAATTGTATTCCGAAGCCATCACCGCGCCGTAAGCCCCGGCCGAGCGGAAGGCGACCAGTTCCCCCTGGTCCAGCGGCGGCAGTTGCACCCCGCGGGCAAAGGTGTCCCCCGTCTCGCAGACCGGGCCGACCACGTCCACGGGCGCAAGATCGGTGCCGGGCGCGCGTTCCCGCACCGGCACGATGTCGTGATGCGCGTCATACATCGCGGGCCGGATCAGGTCGTTCATGGCTGCGTCCACGATCAGGAAGTCCCGCCCCTCGCCCCGCTTCAGCCAGATGACCGAGGAGAGCAGCACCCCCGCGTTGCCGGCGATGTTGCGGCCCGGCTCGATCTCGATCTCGCAGCCGAGGTCGCCCACGGTTTCCCGCACCACCTGCCCGTATTCCAGAGGCAGCGGCGGCGCCGCATTGTCGCGCCGATAGGGGATGCCCAGGCCGCCGCCCAAGTCCAGCCGCGTGATCTCGTGCCCGTCCGCCCGCAGCGCGTGGCAGAGTTCCGCCATCTTCGTGTATGCCTGCCGGTAGGGGTCGAGGTCGGTCAGCTGGCTGCCGATGTGCATGTCGATGCCGACCACCTGCAGCCCCGGCAGCGAGGCCGCCAGCGCATAGACTTCGCGCGCCCGCGAGATCGGGATGCCAAACTTGTTTTCCGACTTGCCGGTGGCGATCTTGGCGTGGGTCTTCGCATCCACGTCCGGGTTCACCCTGACGGCGATGGGGACGGTTGCGCCCAGCGACTGCGCCACCTCTGACAGCGCCGTCAGTTCCGGCTCGCTTTCCACGTTGAACTGGCGGATGCCGCCGCGGATGGCCTGCGCCATCTCCTCGCGTGTCTTGCCGACGCCGGAAAAGACGATGCGCTCGCCCGGCACCCCCGCCGCGCGGGCGCGGGCGTATTCACCGCCCGACACGACATCCATCCCGGCCCCCAGATCGCCCAGCAGCTTCAGCACCGCGAGATTCGAGTTCGCCTTGACCGCGAAGCAGATCAGGTGGTCCGTCCAGGCCAAAGCCTCGCGGAACAGGTTGAAATGCCGCGTCAGGGTGGCGGTGGAATAGACATAGACCGGGGTGCCGACCGCGCGCGCGATCTCGGCCAGCGGCACGTCTTCGGCGTGCAGCGCGCCATCCTTGGTGTTGAAGTGGTCCATGCCGTTCCATGTCGTGATCCCCGAGGTCACGATATTGCGCCAGCATGGACGCCTTTGCAAAGGCTGCGCGATGGTGCGGGACGCCGCTCGGGCGAGCCGCACGCAATCGTGCGCGGCGACAGGCTGCGGTCAGGTCGGTTCCAGTCCGATCAGGTCGGCGCCCGACAGCGACACCGGGGCGTGGCGCTGGTTCGGGTTGTAGGTGTAGGTGCCCTGCTGGATCATCACCTCGCCGTCGTCCCGGCCGGACCCGCCCGAGCCGGCGCAAGCCGAAAGGGCCGCCATCGCCAGGGCGATCATCGTCAGTCGTGCGATCATGTCTTGCCTCGTCTGCTCGTTGCGCGGGTCTTGCGCCCGCTTGGGAAAAGCCGCGCCGCCGTTCCGGCGTGTCGCGGATGGCAGGCCGGGCAAGGGCGACCCCCTGCCCGGCTGGATGGTCAGGGCGTGAAGACGACGCCCATGGTGGCGTCGCCCGAAATGCTCACGCCCGGTGCGGGTCCGGCGCGCGGCGCCTCGGGCGGGCCGTCCACGCCGCAGCCCGCGAGGGCCAGTGCGGCGGCGAATGCGAGTCCCTTCACCATTCCTCCATCACCTTGCGCCAGCGGGCAACCTGGGCGCGCACCTGATCGGGCGCGGTTCCCCCGTAGGATTGCCGCGAGGAAACCGAGTTGTGAACGCCCAAAACGCCGAACACGGCAGATGTGATCGCCGGACTGACGGCCTGCATCTCCTCCAGCGTCAGTTCCGGCAGATCGACGCCCCGCGCCTCGGCCGCAGCGACCAGAGCGCCGGTCACGTGATGGGCGTCGCGGAAGGGCAAGCCGGCCTCGCGCACCAGCCAGTCGGCAAGGTCGGTGGCGGTGGAAAAGCCCGAGGAGGCCGCAGCCTCAAGCCGGTCACGGTTCACGGTCAGGTCGGACATCATGCCGGTCATCGCAGCCAAGGCCAGCATCAGGGTGTCGGCGGCGTCGAAGACCTGCTCCTTGTCCTCCTGCATGTCCTTGGAATAGGCCAAGGGCAGGCCCTTCATCACCGTGAACAGCGCGACTGTTGCCCCCAGGATGCGGCCGATCTTGGCGCGGATCAGCTCCGCCGCATCCGGGTTGCGCTTCTGGGGCATGATGCTGGACCCCGTGGACCAGCGGTCGGACATGGAAACGAAACGGAACTGGGCCGAGGACCAGATCACCAGTTCCTCGGCCAGCCGGCTCAGGTGGGTGGCGCAGATCACGGCGGCGCTCAGGAACTCCAGCGCGAAGTCGCGGTCGCTGACGGCATCGAGGCTGTTCGCCGTGGGCCGGTCGAAGCCCAGCGCCTCGGCTGTCGCGTGCCGGTCGATGGGGAACCCCGTCCCCGCCAGCGCGGCGGACCCCAGCGGCGATTCGTTCATCCGCGCCCGCGCGTCGGTGAACCGCCCGATGTCGCGGCCCAGCATTTCCACATAGGCCATCATGTGATGCCCCCATGTGACCGGCTGCGCCACCTGCAGATGGGTGAAGCCCGGCATCACCCAATCCGCCCCCGCCTCGGCCTGATCCACCAGCACCCGGATCAGCGCCCGCAGGCCCTGAACCGCCGCGTCGCACTGGTCGCGCACCCACAGGCGGAAGTCCGTCGCCACCTGGTCGTTGCGGCTTCGCGCCGTGTGCAGCCGGCCCGCCGGTTCCCCGATCAGTTCCTTCAGCCGCGCCTCCACGTTCATGTGGATGTCTTCCAGCGCCGTTTGGAACTGGAACTGCCCGCCCTCGATCTCTGACAAGACGGTGAGCAGCCCTTTCCGGATCGCCTCGGCATCGCTAGGGCTGATGATGCCCGTTGCTGCCAGCATCGCCGCATGGGCCCGGCTGCCCCGGATATCCTGGGCGTAGAGCCGCCGGTCGAAGCCGATCGAGGCGTTGATCGCCTCCATGATGGCATCGGGACCCGCGGCGAAGCGCCCGCCCCACATGGTGTTGGCCGTGGGATGTTCGGGCGTGTCGGTCATCGGATCGGTCCTGTCGGAGGTCACATGTTGCGTTCCCTCGCCCTTTATACGTCGCTGCTAATCGCTGCAAACGCGGCGGTCGCGGGGCCGGTTGACTGGCAGGCCGCGCGCGACGCGGGCCTGCCCAAGCTGATCGAGTCCGAAATCGCCCCTGTCCCGGAAATCGAGTTCACCGATCTGGACGGCGGCACGCACCGGCTGGCCGACTGGCAGGGCAAGGTCGTGCTGCTGAACTTCTGGGCCACATGGTGCGCCCCCTGCCGCGAGGAGATGCCCGCGCTGGACGCGCTGCAGAAAGCGAAGGGCGGCGAGGATTTCGAGGTCCTCACCGTCGCCTCGGGCCGCAACACCGCCGCGGCGATCCACCGCTTCTTCGAGGAATCGGGCGTGACGGACCTGCCGACGCTGACCGATCCCCAGATGGCGCTGGCCCGCGCCTTCGGGGTCATGGCGATGCCGGTGACGGTGCTGATCGACGCCGAGGGGCGCGAAGTCGCCAGGATGAGCGGGGACGCCGACTGGTCATCGCCCGCCGCGCTGGCGCTGGTGGACCAGATGCTGGCGGATTAACCCGTTAATCTTCTTGCCAGAAGCCGGCTGGCATTTACGATTTGTTCGCTCATCCTTGTCACAGTCGCTTCGAGGACAAGGGGACAGCGATGCGATTCGAGAATCAAGACGGGACGCCTGCGGGCCATGCCTCTCCGCTGGATTTCGCGGTCGATCACCAGTCGCGGCTGACCATGGCGACGGTGCGCCGTGCCGTCGAACGGGGCGACGGGGTGCTGGCCTTCCAGCCCATCGTGCAGGCCAGCCGCACCGACCGGCCCGCCTTCCACGAGGGGCTGATCCGCATCATCGACGAAACCGGCCGGATCGTGCCCCTGCGCGACTTCATGCCGCTGGCGGAACTGGGCGAACTGGGGCGGCAGATCGACTGCCTCGCGCTGGCGCTGGGCCTGCGCTCACTGTCCGAGGAACCGGGGCTGCGGCTCTCCATCAACATGTCGGCGCGGTCCATCGGCTATCCCGACTGGCTGCGGACCCTGCGCCAAGGCATCGCGCAGGATTCGACCGTGGCCGAGCGGCTGATTCTGGAAATCACCGAAAGCTCGGCCATGGGCCTGCCCGACCAGGTCCGCCAGTTCATGCGCGAATTGCAGCAGGCCGGGGTCTGCTTTGCGCTGGACGACTTCGGGGCCGGATACACCTCGTTCCGCTACCTGCGGGATTTTTCCTTCGATCTCATCAAGATCGACGGCCAGTTCATCCGCGAGATCGCCGAGCATCCCGACAACCAGGTGCTGACCCGCGCGCTGATGTCGATCGCCGCGCATTTCGACATGTTCACCGTGGCCGAGCAGGTGGAAACCGCCGATGACGCGGCCTTCCTGATCGGGCTGGGGATCGACTGCCTGCAGGGCTTCTATTTCGGGGCGCCGACGATCTCTCCGCCTTGGCGCGCGCCGAATGCGGCGGCGCAGCGCTGAGGCTTTTGGCAAAACTTCCACCAAGGCCTTGCGTAACATTATTTCCTCTCATACCCCTTGGACGAAAGAGGATTTCACGCCAAGTTGGAGGGGATGATGGCAAAGGTCGCTTTGGTTACAGGGGGTTCGCGCGGGATCGGCGCGGCAATCTCGAAGGCGCTCAAGGATGCGGGCTACGAGGTCGCGGCCAACTATGCCGGCAACGACGAGGCCGCAAAGGCCTTTACCGAGGAAACCGGCATCAGGACGTTCAAGTGGTCGGTCGCCGACTATGACGCCTGCGCCGAGGGCATCAAGCAGGTCGAATCCGAGATCGGCCCGGTGGACGTTCTGGTGAACAATGCCGGCATCACCCGCGACTCGATGTTCCACAAGATGACCCCCCAGCAGTGGAAAGAGGTCATCGACACCAACCTGACCGGCGTGTTCAACATGACCCACGGGGTCTGGAACGGAATGCGCGACCGCAAGTTCGGCCGCATCGTCAACATCAGTTCGGTGAACGGACAGAAGGGCCAGGCGGGACAGGCGAACTATTCGGCAGCCAAGGCGGGCGACATCGGCTTCACCCGCGCCTTGGCGCAGGAAGGCGCCCGCGCCGGCATCACCGTCAACGTGGTGGCGCCCGGCTATATCGGGACCGAGATGGTGCGCGCCATCGACGAAAAGGTGTTGAACGAGCGCATCATCCCCCAGATCCCCGTCGGCCGCCTGGGTGAGCCCGAGGAAATTGCCCGCTGCGTCGTCTTCCTTGCCTCTGACGATGCTGGCTTCATCTCGGGCTCGACCATCAGCGCCAACGGGGCGCAGTTCTTCGCCTGACAAACGGCGGCCGACCGGATATCCGGTCCAGTCGGCCGCCTGTCTTCCCAGCGGGAAGGCAGGCAGTCCCACCAGCCCATGAGGCAATCGCCTTGCCGAGTGCCCCAGTTGCCGCGGCTGGTGCCTCAGCGGACAGGTGTCGCCTGATCCGTGACCAAGCAGCAGACAGTCCCCCTGCCGCCTGAACCCTTGCCCGCAGGAAGAGCAAGCAGTTTCATCAGCCGATCAGGCGGCTGCCCAGCCGCATGGCGCCCTTGCTGCGGCCATGTTCCGGCAGGCCCGCATCATCACCCACATTCTGACAAGCGGGGCATCCCTCGGCTGTCCGCCTCAGTGACCGCAGGAAAGGCGGGCAAGTTCGCAAGTCGATCAGGCGCTTGTCCGACCGAATGCCGTTATTGCTGAGCCCATGCCCCGACGAGCCGGCAATTCCCGAACCTGGCAGGGCGGCAGGGACGCCTGCTGCAGCAGTCTTTCGCCACGCAGAAGAGGCTGCCCCCTGTCCGGGCCGCGCAATCCTTGGCGATGATCCGCATGCCCATGATCTGGAATATCCGACCTCCGCGACCGATCCCAGCCCGGCGATGCCGCGCGGGAACGTTGCGCCTCTTGCCCCTCGCGCCCTCGGCGCAGACTGCTTCGTCGTCCCCGGACCGCAACCATTGGCCGGGCGGGCGTCCATTCTCTCTGCAACGATCAGGCACACTGGCATGGCGCACCCCTTGGCCATCGACGCTGCGGCAGGTCCGCGCAAGGTGACGCAGCGGCCCGACCGGGTCTTTCCCCGCCGGGCCGGCTTGCTCCTCCGAGCGAAATCGTAAACATTGCCGCGCATCAAGGCGAAGAGGTCCTTGCGGCCTGCGGTTGCCGGCCGAGGGACCCCGTGGCCACGGCGGGTTGATCGTGCCGCGCATGGCCGCCTTCCGGGCCTCCAACCTCGCAATCGCGCAACTTTTCAACTATCTGCTGTGGCAGAGCCGAATTGCCAAACGAAAGAAGGAAGAAGACGAGATGTCCGACGACACCCAGCGCGGTAAGTTCCCCTCGACCATGTCCACGGGCGCGCCCGCCGTCAGCGACCGCCACAGCCTGACGGTCGGCGCGGACGGCCCCCTGGTCCTGCACGACGTGCATTTCCTGGAACAGATGGCGCATTTTAACCGCGAGAAGACGATCGAGCGCCTGCCCCATGCCAAGGGCTCGGGCGCCTTCGGCACCTTCGAGACGACCGAGGACGTATCGAAATACACCAAGGCCGCGTTGTTCCAGAAGGGCGCGCAGACCGAGATGCTGGCCCGGTTTTCCACCGTCGCCGGCGAGCAGGGCAGCCCCGACACCTGGCGCGACGTCCGCGGCTTCAGCCTCAAGTTCTACACCTCCGAGGGCAACTATGACCTCGTGGGCAACAACACCCCGGTCTTCTTCGTCCGCGACCCGATGAAGTTCCCGCATTTCATCCGCAGCCAGCGGCGGCTGGCGGCCAGCGGGCTGCGCGACAACCACATGCAGTGGGACTTCTGGACGCTGAACCCGGAAAGCGCGCATCAGGTGACCTACCTGATGGGTCCGCGGGGCCTGCCGCGCACCTGGCGCAACATGAACGGCTACGGCTCGCACACCTACATGTGGGTGAACGAGGCGGGCGACCGCTTCTGGGTGAAATACCACTTCCACACCCGCCAGGGGATGAAGTTCTTTTCCGACGAGGAAGCCTCGCAGATGTCGGGCCATGACGCCGACTTCCACCGCCGCGACCTGTTCGACGCGATCCAGCGTGGCGAGTTCCCCCAGTGGGACCTGTCGGTGCAGATCATGCCCTACGAGGAGGGCAAGACCTACCGCATCAACCCCTTCGACCTGACAAAGGTCTGGCCGCACGGGGATTACCCGCTGATCCCGGTCGGCGTCATGACGCTGAACCGGAACCCGGAAAACTTCCACGCCCAGATCGAGCAGGCGGCCTTCTCGCCGGGCAACACCGTGCCGGGCATCGGGCTTTCGCCCGACAAGATGCTGCAGGGCCGCGCCTTCGCCTATAACGACGCGCAGCGGAACCGGATCGGCGCGAACTTCCACCAGCTTCCGGTGAACCAGCCGAAGGTGCCGGTGAACACCTACCAGTTCGACGGCCCGATGCCCTATCTGCATTCGGGTTCGGCGGCGACCTATGCGCCCAACAGCGAAGGCCGCCCGTGGTCGGACGAGACCGGCGCGGTGGACAACGGCTGGCAGGCCGACGGCGACATGGTCCGCAGCGCCTATACCCTGCGGCCCGGTGACGACGACTTCACCCAGCCGGGCATCATGGTGCGCGAGGTCTTCAACGACGCCGAGCGCGAGGCCTTGGTGAACACCGTTGCCGGCAGCCTGGCGGGCGGCGTCCGCGAGCCGGTGCTAAGCCGCGCCTTCGATTACTGGAAGTCGATCGACGCCGAGATCGGCCGCCGGATCGAGGAAAAGGCCCGCGCGGGTGCCGCGCCCCAGCCCGCCGAGGGCATGGGCGAGGGCTGAGTTCCTCTACTCTGATAACAAGGGGGCGCGGGGGAGACTCCGCGCCCTTTTCGTCTGCCGGGGAGTCTACGCGGCCCTTCTGTTCATCCCCTTCCTGCCCGGCAGGGCGCGACGGGGCGCCCTGCCCCGACATCGGAGCCCGCACCGGAAGGCCCGACCGCAGCGCATCCCGCGCCTGCCCGGCGGGCAAGCAGCCCGCGACATGTCTGCATCGTCCGTCTGCACACCGCCTGCAGAGCCGATGCGCCCTGCCCGGCCGCAGGCGCGGACAAAGGCGCCGATCGCCGCCTGACCCGCCCATGAAAGGCGCCAGATGATGCCGGTGTAACGCATGCAGCCGCCGGGCAGCAGCCTTTTGCGTATTCGCAGTCCCTCGGCCCAGGGGGGCGCTCAGTCGGGCACGATGGCGACCCCAGCCCCTTGCCCACCGAAGCGGCGATGGCATCCAGGGTGTCCAGTTCAAGCCATTCCCGCACCGTCAGGCCGTGATCGCGCAGATACCTGTCCACGAGCTGCGCGCCCCACTGGTTGCGGTCGCAGCGGATGAAGCGCGCCTGTCCGATCGCCAGATGCGGGCCCTCCTCGGCGGCGTCCTGCGGGGTGATGAAGACCAAAGGCTCGTCCCGGACCGTCAGCCAGCCGACCCTCTTGGACAGGGCGAATTGCGGGCGCACGATGATCGCGGCGCCCAAATCGCCCCTCAGCACGCGATGAGAAAGGTCGGCCGAGGACCCCGGCTGCACGTAACATTCAAGGCCGGATAACCCGCGCCGAGGTCCATGAGGATCGAGGGCAGCAGCCCGGTCAGCGCGGTCGCCGTCGCCCCCAGCCGCAACTGCCAAGTGGGCACATCCTGCGCGGCAAGCGCGCGCAGGTCGCGCGCCCCTTCGACCAGCGCGCGGGCGTGACGCAGGATCGCCAGCCACTCGGCCGTGGGCTGGATGGTCCGGCCCGAGCGCATGACAAGGGGATGGCCCAAGTCCTGTTCCAGCGCGCACAGGCGCGGGACCGGCGCGGCGGGGGTGCGGTTCAGGCGCCGCGCCGCCTCGGCGATCGACGACGGTGATGAAGGTTTCCAGGAACCTGATGTCCATCGGTTTTCCTGCGGTCTGAAGACAGGAAAGCAAGTTTCCCTTGTGTCTGCTGCGCCGCTATATGTCACCCCGACACAGGCTCCGGAGACCGCAGATGACCATCCAGGACAAGTTCCTCAAACTCGCGACCGACAATGCCCCCGGCCAAGAGGTGCGCCAGTCCTGCGAGGCGGATTTCCTGCGGGGCGAGCCGCTGGACGGCCCCCTTGTCGATTTCTCGCATGGCGACGTCGATGCGCACGAACCCACCCCCGGCGCCTTTCAGGCCTTTGCGGCGGGCGTCGAGGAAGGCGGCGCGCAGGCCTATACCGAATATCGCGGCCGGTCGGACATCAGGGACGCGCTGGCCGCCCGGCTGGCGGATTTCACCGGCGCCCCGGTCGATGCGGCGAACGGGCTCATCATCACCCCCGGCACCCAGGGGGCGCTGTTCCTGGCGGTGGCCTCGACCGTCACGCGGGGCGACAAGGTCGCCATCGTGCAGCCCGATTATTTCGCCAACCGCAAGCTGGTCGAGTTCTTCGAGGGCGAGATGGTGCCCGTCCAGATCGCCTATTCAGGCGCGGCCGAACACGAGGCCGGGCTGAACCTTGACGAACTGGAAGCGGCCTTCAGGGACGGGGCCAGGCTGTTCCTGTTCTCGAACCCGAACAACCCCGCGGGCGTCGTCTATTCGGCCGCAGAGATCGACCGCATCGCCGCGCTGGCCGCCCGCTACGGGGCGACCGTGATCGTGGACCAGCTTTATTCCCGCCTGCTTTACGAGGGCGCGAGTTACACCCACCTGCGGGCGCACCCGGTCGCGGAAAACGTTGTCACCATCATGGGGCCGTCCAAGACGGAATCCCTCAGCGGCTACCGGCTGGGCGTGGCCTTCGGTCCCGCGGACATCATCGCGCGGATGGAAAAGCTGCAGGCGATCGTCTCGCTGCGGGCGGCGGGCTATGCCCAGGCCGTGCTGCGGACCTGGTTCAACGAGCCCGAGGGCTGGATGGCCGAGCGCATCCGCCGCCATCAGGCGATCCGCGACGACCTGGTGGCGCTGTTCCGGGACATCCCCGGCTGTTCGGTGCGGGTGCCGCAGGCGGGCAGCTACCTGTTCCCCGGCCTGCCCGCGCTGGCGATCCGGCCTGCCGAGTTCGTCAAGGCGCTGCGGCTGCAGGGCCATGTGATCGTCACGCCCGGCACCGAGTTCAGCCCCCACACCTCCGGCTCAGTCCGGCTGAACTTTTCGCAGGACCACGCGGCGGCGGTCGCGGCGGTCGAACGGATCGCCGCGCTCGTGGACCGGTATCGCGCGTGATCGCCGCGCCCGCCCACGGCGCCCCGGTTCCGCAGGGCGAATACGTCCCCGCCCGGCGCAGCGGCAAGCTGATCGTCACCGCGGGGATGACCCCGCGGATCGACGGCAGGCTGGCCTGTCAGGGGCCGGTCCGCAGCGACGCGCCTGTCGAGGACCATCGCGATGCCGTAGTCCTGGCCTGCAGCAACGCCCTGACCGCGGCGCGAAGCATGCTGCAGCCGGGCGAGGAACTGGACGCCATCCTGTCGATGACGGTCTATATCGCCGCGGAACCCGGCTTCACCGCCCATTCCCGCCTGGCGGACCACGCCTCTGCCTTCCTGCGGCAAGAGCTTGGCGATGCGGGCATCTGCAGCCGCGCGGCGGTGGGCGTCGCCTCGCTGCCCGGCGGCGCCCCGGTCGAGATCCAGTTGATGGCGGCCGTCAGGTAGGCGGCCGGACCGGCCAGCCGTGGATCACGACCACTTGACCGGGAAGCGCATCATGCGGGCTTTTCCCGGCCAGTCATCCGCCCTTTCGCGGGTCAGTGACCTGACCCTCGACAGCGGGAAAACGGACTGACACCCAAGCCATGAAATCGCAGACCGCGGCGGTTTCCCTGCAGTACGGGTTCCGGCTCATCCCGAGGACAAGCGGGGCCGGGACGCCCGCGCCCAGCGGCGCGGCCAGCCGCCCCTCGGCCAGTGGCCGTTCCGCATAGGTCCGGCAGATCACCGTCACGCCCGCCCCCGCGGCGGCGAGTTCGACCGCCAACAGCGCGTTGTCCACGCGGATGGACGGCAGCCGGGGACGGCGCTCGCGGCCCATGCCGTGACACCACAGGTCTCACAGCGAATGCCGCCCCTGCACCTCGATCTACGGCAGTTCATCGGCATCAGCCGCGCCCGCGTGCTGCGGCCTGCCGACCAGCACCAGCAATTCCCGCGCCAAGACGACCGCCCCGGACGGCAGCTAGGCCGGGTCCATGACGCCGAAGCTCAGGTCGGCAAGCCCGCTGTTCGGATCGGTCCAGATCGAGCTGTTCAACTGCAGCGCAATCCCGCGATGCTGCGCAAGGAAGCCGGGCAGGCGCGGGCCGAGCCACAAGTTCAGGAACGAGATCGGCGCGGAAACCGTCAGCGTCTGGTGCAGCCTGCGTCCGGTCAGGCCGCGGGTTGCCGCCTCGGCGATGTCCAGCGCCTGCATGATCCCCGGCAGGAACGCCTGTCCGGTGGAACTCAGGTCCAGCCCGCTTGCCCGGCGATGGAACAGGGGCCGGCCGAAGCCCCCGCGTGCCCGACATCATCGCCTCCTTCGCGCTGGATCGCTTCGACAGGTTCGCCCTGCTGAACGAGATGGGCGCGACGGCGGCCAGCCAGTGAGGGATTCGTGATGAAACACCTGACCTGCCGGATGAACGGTATGCGCGACATGTTCGAGTACCGGCCGACCGCCATCCATTGTCGGCGGGGCTGTCGGTGACGGCCCAGAACACGACCCACGGCGCTGACCGCGACCTGAACAGCGCGCTGGACCGGCTGGACCGCTTCATGCCGGTGGGCTTTTATTACCGCAGCTTCTTCGGCCCGCGGAAGACCGACTGGCTACGTTACTGGGAACCGCTGATCCGCAGGTCGGCGGGCCTGGGCTGCATCGACACGGCCCTGCCCCCGGGCGGATTACCGCAAGCGGAACCTTCATTGCGACGTTCTGGGGGTGGGCGCCGGACCGGCGGGCATGGCGGCGGCCTGCCGGGCGGCGCAGGCTGGGGCCGAGGTCGTCCTGGTTGATTTCGAGCCTGAAACCGGCGGGGCGCTGACCTATGGCTGCCATGCGGGCGACCTGCAACGGCTGATTCGCGGACAACTTCATCCCGGTGCTTCAGGGTGACCTGCTTTGCCGCGTCCGCGCCGCGCAGGTGATCGTCGCGGCGGGCACGCAGGACCAGCCGCTGGTCTTCCGCAACAACGACCTGCCCGGCATCGTGACGGCCTCGGCTCTCCAGCGGATGCTGCGGCATTACCGGGTCCGCCCCCGGCAGCCGCGCTATGGTCTTTGCCGGGACGCCGCACGGGGCGGCGGCGGCGCTGGACCTGGCAGATGCGGGGGTTGCCGTCGGCGCCGTGCCGATCCCGCCGGCGGCCTGACTGCCCGAGGCCTTGGTGGCCGAGTTGCGCGCCCATGGCCTGCGCATCCTGCAGGGCGCAGCGATCGCCGCGGCGCAGGGGACCCGCGGCAACCGCCGCGTGAGATCGCTGCGCGTCGAAACCGCGTCAGGGCATGAGACGCTGGACTGCGACCTTGCCGTGATCGACGCAGGGACCTCCCCCCCGGCTGCCAGCTTCCGCTGCATGCCGGGACGAAGCTGGGCTTTGACGAGGAAAGCCAGGGCTTTTCGCTGACGGGCCTTCCGGCCCCGATGCACCTTGCCGGATCGGTCGCAGGGGTCTACGGGCTGGACAGCGTGATCCGCAGCGGCGAGATCGCCGGCTGCAGGGCGGCGCGGGCGCTGGGACTGGCGGCCGACATGCCGCCCCCCCGCCCGATGCCGAAGCCGGCTGTCACCGCACCTCTCCCGTGCCTTCCGCGCACAGGCAGGGCCGCGACTTCGTCGACTTCGACGAGGACCTTCAGGTCAAGGACATCGTGAACGCCGTCGCCGACGGCTATGCCGAGCTTGAGCTGGTCAAGCGCTATTCCACCGTCGGCATGGGGCCGTCGCAGGGTCGCCATTCGGCGCTGGCGACGGCGAAGATCGTGGCAGAGGCCACCGGCCGCAGCGTGGCGCAGATCGGCGTCACCACCTCTCGCCCCTCCTTCGGGCCGGAAAAGCTGGGCCTGTTCACCGGCCCCCGGCACCGCCATGACCGGCTGACGCCGATGGACGCATGGCACCGCGCGGCAAGCGCGAAGATGATCCCGGCGGGGATCTGGTGGCGTGCGCTCTACTATGGCCCCTCGCCCGACGCGGTCGCCGCCGAGGTCCGCAGCGAGGGCGTGGGGATGCTGGACGTCTCGACGCTGGGCAAGCTGGCGTTGCGCGGCACGGACGCGGGCGCATTCCTCGACCGCAACTGCACCATGGCGCATCAAAACCAGCCCGTGGGCCGGGTCCCTTACTGCCTGATGCTGAACGACATGGGCTCGGTCATCGACGACGGCGTGGCTTGGCGCATGGCGCCAGAGGAGTTCTACGTCACCGCCACCACCGGCGCGGTGGACAGGGTGTTTTCCGGGATGAGCCTGCTCAACGCCCAGTGGCGGATGAAGGTGGACGTCCAGAACGTCACCGGGGCCTTTGCCGCGATCAACGTGACCGGCCCCTTGGCCCGGCTGGCGCTGCAGGCGCTGGAGGGCGACATCGACCTAGCCGCGGATGCTTTCCCCTATCTCGAAGGTCGCCGGGGCCATCTTGCGGGCTGCCCGGTGCGGGTCATGCGAATCGGCTTCACCGCCGAACTGAGCTATGAGCTGCACACGCCCCGGTCCCATGCGCTGACCCTGTGGAACGCGCTGCTGCAGGCCGGCGCGCCGCATGGGCTGAACCCCTACGAGCTGGAGGCCTCGCGCATCCTGCGGCTGAAAAAGGGGCACATCATCATCGGCCAGGATACCGACGCGCTGAGTTCCCCAAATGAACTGGGGATAGACTGGGCGCTGTCGAAGAAGAAGCCCAGCTACATTGGCAAGCCTGCGGTCGAGAAGCGGCGCAGGCTGGGACTGCGGCGCGCGCTTGTCCGCTCCGAGCTTGCGCCCGAGCGGGGGGACGGCCTTGGGCGAATCCTGCCTGGTGCTGCGCAGGGGTGAGCCTGCGGGCTTCGTGACCTCGATCGCGGTCTCGCCGGGGCTGGGGAAGATGATTGCCATGGCCCATGCCCACCCTGACGACAACCGGCCCGGCGCCTGGATCACCCTGCGCGACCGCGCCGGGGCCGAGGTGCAGGCCACCGTGGTCGGTCCTGCCCTCCATGACCCTGACAACAAGCGCCAGGAGATTTGAGATGACCGCAACCCCGACCGCCCCGCGCGATTTCCCGCAGACCGGGGTGCCCGACATGGCCGCCATTCCGGGCATCCTGCCCGGACTGCGCGGCGTCTTCGATGGCTATCGCGACGAAAGCTGGGCATGGCTGCGGCTGGAAGGCCGGGATTGGCGCGACTGGATGACCTCGGTCGACCTGCGGCGGGGGTCCGCCCCGCCCGGTTCCGTGGTCCAGACCCGGCTGGGCAGCCTCGACGTGGTCCTGCTGATCGACGGCAAGGGGGCCGTGGACATCTTCGGCGACATCGCCTCGGCGCCTGTCCTGGCGGCCCTGCTGGGCGCGGCGTGATGCAGGACGGCGCAGAGGGTGCAGGCGGCTGCCGCCCGGGATAAGGGTGGCGGGTTGCTTCAGAAGCATCCTCGCAGGATCAGGCCCATGACGTCACTCAAGCGAAATCTTCCGCCCCTGACCAGCATTGTCGCCTTCGAGGCAGCGGCCCGGCTGGGCAGCTTCTCCGAAGCCGCGCGCGAGCTGAACGTCACGCGCGAGGCCGTCAGCCGCCAGATCAGGGCGCTGGAAACCCATCTCGGCCTGTCGCTGTTCCAGCGCAACGCCAATGCGACCACCCTGCGGGACTGGAGCCGCCCGTATTACGAGGCGGTCTCGGCCAGCCTCGAAAGCCTTGCGCGGGCGTCGCAGATGATCGGCGGCACGCAGGAGGAGGGCGCGGGGGATGGGACCCGCGCGCCCGCTGCCGAGGACGAGGCGGGGACGGAACGGGCGCGCATCCTGGTCGTGGACGACATGCCCGCGAACATCCAGCGGCTGCACGACATCCTGCGCGGCCGCTATGACGTGATCGCCCATACCAGCGCCAGCGATGCGCTTGACTGGCTGGCGGCGGGCGGGCGGGCCGACCTGGCGATGCTGGACGTCCACATGCCCGAGATGGCGGGATACGCGCTTTGCCGGCGGATCAAGGTGGACCCGCAGCATTCGCGGATGCCGGTGATCTTCCTGACCAGCCTCGACGCGCCGCAGGACGAGACCGAAGGCTTCGCAGCAGGCGCCTGCGACTACATCGCGCGGGGCACCGCCCCGGCGGTGCTGCTGGCCCGGATCGGCGCGCAACTGGACCTGCGCTACACCACCGCCGCGCTCGAGGACCTGCTGGCGCGCCGCGCGGACCGGCTTGAGCGGGCCGAGGCGCTGCTGGCCGCGATCGGGCGCAAGATCTCGGACTACGGCGGCTAGGCATCCTCAAGCAGCGCCGCGGCGGCGCGGAAATCCAGCCGGGCGGCGGCGGCGCGCAGTTCCGCCGCGCGGGGTGCGGGAAAGGCGGGTGCCAGTTCCGCCAGCAGGTCGAAGCCCGCCATCTCGTGCCGGCGCAGCGCGCCGAGGCAGTCGTCCAGCAGCGCCAGCGATGGCGGCGGCGCGGGCGGGGCGGCGGGCTGACTGGGCTGGCCGCCAAGCGCGGCCTCCAGCCGGTCCAGCGCCGCCAGCGCGCGGGCGGGATCGGGCGGAACCTCGGCGCAGACGGCGTGCAGTTCGGACGCGCCAAGCTGGATCGCGGCGCCCCGGATCGCATGCAGCGCCTCGGTGGCGGGAACGGCGCCGCGCAGCATCCGCCGCCAGCCCGCGATCTCGGCGGGCAGCATCGCGAGCCACTTTTCCGCAAGCGTCCCGTCGCCGCCAGCGTTGCGCGCCAGCACCTCGCGGTCGAGCGGCGGCTGCGCGCGGTTCAGCACGTCGGAGAGGGTGGTGAACAGGGTCCTGCCGATCAGGGGCTTTGCCACGAACCCGGCAAAGCCCGCCGCGGCGCAGGCCTCGCGGGTCGCGGTCGAGACATCGGCGCTGGAGGCGACCACGGGCGTATCGGCTAGGCCTCGGGCGCGAAGCTCGCGCAGGGTGGCAAAGCCGTCCAGCCCCGGCATGTGCAGGTCGGTCAGGATCAGGTCGGGCCGGGCATCGGCCAGCATCTCCAGCGCCTGCCCCGCATCCGCCGCCGCCGTCACCCTTGCACCCGCACGGGCCAGCAGCGCCTCGGTCACGGCGCGGTTGATCTGCTGGTCCTCGATCAGCAGGATGCGCCGTTCGCGCAGGCCGGGCAGCGCCTCGGACGCCGCAGGTTCTGCGCCGGCCGAAAGGACCTTCCGTATCGCGGCGCGCAACTCGCGATGGGTCAGGGCCATTGGCAGGGTTTCCGAGGCGCCGGAGGGGCCGGTCAGAAGCAAGTGGCGGCCCTCGGGCGCAAGACCCAGGGTCAGCCCCTCATGCTCGTCCCCCGGGGCCGAGCGGTGCAGCAGATGCGCCATCCGCCGCCGCGCCCGCCCCTCGGGCAGGTCCAGCCGCGGGCGCGGAAGGGGGTCCGGCGGGGTTGCCGGCGCGTCTTCCCCGAGCGGCAGGTCCAGCACGAACAGGCTGCCGCGGTCGGGGCGGCTGCGCAGGCGCAGCGTGCCCCCCATCCCCTCGGCCATCTGTCGCGCGATGGACAGCCCAAGCCCGGTCCCGGACACCCGGCGCGAGGTCGATTCGTCCCCCTGGGTGAAGGGCGCGAAGATCGCCTCCTGTTGCTCGGGCGCGATGCCGGGGCCGGTGTCCATGACGACAAGGCGCAGCCACTGCCCGCGCCGGCAGATGCGCAGCCGGATACGGCCGGACTGCGTGAACTTCACCGCATTGCTGGTCAGGTTCAGCAGCACCTGCATCACCCGCTGCGGATCGCCGAGCACGCGGGCGGGCACGTCGCGGGCGATGTCGCCTTCCAGCACGACGGGCTTGGCGCCGATCAGCACCCGCGTCTGGGACAGCACCTCGTCGAACACCTCTTCGGGGGCGAAGGGGACATGCTCGAACACCATGCGCCCGGCTTCCAGCTTGGACAGGTCCAGCACCGTGTCGATGCTGCCCAGCAGTTGTCGGGCGGCGCTGCGCATGTCCGACACATGGCGCTGCGCCGCCGAGGGAAGCCGTTCGGCCAGCAGCAGTTCCGAGAGGCCGGTGATTGCGTTCAGGGGCGTGCGCAATTCATGGCTCATGTTCGCCAGAAAGGCCGATTTTGCACGGGACGCCGCCAGCGCGTCGTTGCGGGCCAGCACCAGTTCGGCGGTGCGCTGGTCCACCTCGTCGCGCAGGTTGTCGCGGTAACGCTCCATCCTTGTCACGGTCAGGGTGAAGTCGCGGGCGAGGCTCGCGATCTCGTCGTCGCGTCCCTCGGACAGCAGCCCGGCCGCCCTGCCGGTCAGGCGGAAGCCCCCGCCCTCGCGCTGCGTCCGCGCCGCCCGGCTCAACGCGTTCAGCGGGCGGATGACGAGGCTGCGGATCAGCACGAACAGGATGCCCGCGATCAGCAGCGCCTGCAGGACCGTGACCGCGACGACGCTGATCGCGCGACGGCCCAGCTCGTCGTAAAGCCCGGCAAAGGACAGATCGACGTTCAGCCGGGCGATCGGCTCGGGCGCGCGCGGGGCCGAGAGATCGAATTCCAGCCGCCCCGAAAGCCAGTCCCGCGGCACCAGCCGGCCCAGCGCCGAGCGGGGTTCCGCGGCCAGGTCGGATTGCACCGCAAGCGGGCCGATGTTCACCGCCCGAAGGTCTTCGGGCGCAAAGACGAGATCCCGCAGGGACAGGGAATGGACCAGCGGCGCCTCGGCCAGCCGGTCCAGCGTCGTCTGCGTGGCCACGAGGTCCAGGTCCCAGTAGGCGCTTTCCAGTTGCGGCAGCGCGGCGCGCAGCAGGCGTTCCGAGTTCTCGATCGCCGAGGCGAAGCTGCGGCGGAAATCGCCATAAGCGCTGATCCCGCCCAGCCCGATGCCTGATGCGGCGCTGATGATGATGCTGGCCAGCGCGATCTTTCGCGCGATGCCGCCGCTGCTGCGCCGGGGCACGCTCATTCCGGCCGGTGCCGCCGCAGGATGCGGTCCACCCGGCCATCGTCCGTCATCTGCCGCAGGACCATCCCCAGAAGCGCGGCTTTCGCAGCCCCGGCGGGATCGCGGCGGAAGGCGGCATAGCGCGGCTGTTGCGCAAGCGGTGTCGGCAGGATGCGCACCCGGTCCCGCACCCCCAGCCTGTCGGCCGCATGAACTAGGTTGGCCTCGCCCCCCAAGATCACGGTGGCGCGGCCGAGCAACAGCTTGCGCAGGCTGGTCTCGTCGTCCATCGAGCCTTCGCGGACGAAGCCGCCCGCCTCGTCGAAGGCCGCGCCATAGGTGAAGCCGTTCACCGTTCCCACGACCTGCCCGGACAGCCCGGTGAGGCCGCGGATGTCGGCCAGACCCGATCCGGCCGGAACCATGAAGACCAGCCGCGTCATCCGCATCGGCCCCGTCATGTGCCAGTGGCGGATGCGCCGGGGCGTCGGCGTCAACTGGAACAGCCCGTCCCCGGCGCCGGTCTCGAAGGACAGGATCGCCCGCTGCCAAGGCAGCGGCAGCATCCGCATCGTTATGCCCAGGTCGCGCGCCGCCTCGGTCAGGATGTCGATGTCGAGGCCGACCAACTCGTCCCCCTTCAGGTGGTTGTAGGGCGGAAAATGCTCCATCGCGATCATCGACCATTCGCGCGAGGATGCCGCCGCGACATGCGGCGCGGCCAGTGCCGCCGCCACAAGGCCCGCCACGACCCCGCGCCGGGACAGTGCGGGCGGGGACAGACTGGGCCGCCTTGTCCGGTCAATCGGGCGATCCGGTGGTCGTCGCATCCTTCGGTCTTTCCACGGGCAAGACGAAAACTTGCCCTGCGGGGGCAAGATTTTTGTCTCTCATACTCCTGAACGGGGGCGTGATAGCACCTTCCGGCATTCACAGGGAGGTGAATCCATGAAAAACGCACTGACCGCCATTCTGGCGAGCACGGTTGCCCTGGCGCCGCTGGCTGCGGCCGCCGAGGCCTGCACCAACGCGGGACTGAAGCGCATCCAGGACCGCGGCAAGCTGATCGTCGGCGTCAAGGCCGACTACAAGCCCTGGGGCTATCGCGACACCGACGGCTCGATCATCGGGCTGGAAATCGACCTCGCCCAGAAGGTCGCCGACACGCTGGGCGTGGGACTGGAACTGGTGCCGGTGATCGCCTCGAACCGGATGCAGTTCCTGCAGCAGGGCCAGACGGACCTGATGATCGCCACCATGACCGACACCCCCGACCGGCGCGAGATGGTCGGCATCAAGGGGCCGAACTATTACGCCTCGGGCACCGCCGCGATGACGCCGAAGGCGCTGGCGATGACCTCGTGGGAAGACCTGCGCGGCAAGCCGATCTGCGGCGTGCAGGGGTCGTTCTACCTGCAGAAGATCGAGCAGGACTACGGCGTCACCATCGCCGCCTTCGGCAACGCGGCCGAGGGCAAGCAGGCGCTGCGCGACAAGAAATGCGTGGCCTTCGTTTACGACGACACCACCATCAACGCCGACTACGCGGCGGGCGGCTGGGACGACTTCGAGATCTCGCTGCCGGTCGAGGATTATTCCCCCTGGGGCATGGCCGTCGCCAAGGAAGAGGAAAGCTGCGTCCTGGGCCAGATCGTCTCGGGCCTGCAGTACCAGTGGCACCGCGACGGCACGCTGGTCGAGCTGGAAAAGAAATGGGGCGTCACCCCCAGCCCCTTCCTGGCCGAGATGCACGCGCGCTACGGCGATCCGGTCGCCCCCGCGGCGCAGTAAGGCCGGGACCCGATGATCGAAGGGATGCAGGAGTTCTTCCGCGAACTGGCCGCGTCGTCGCCGCACTGGAACTTCATCTGGCTGCATGACGAGCGCCAGATGGCGCGGGTGCTGTCCGGCCTGTGGATGACGATCAAGCTCAGCATGGCCTGCCTGATCTTTTCGGTCATCATCGGCATCGTGGGTGCCTGGGCGCAGGGGGCGAAAAGCCGCCTCCTGCGCGGGATCGTGGCGGGTTATGTGCAGTTCTTCCGCAACACGCCGCCGCTGATCCAGTTGCTGTTCTTCTATTTCGCGCTGGGCCAGCTCACCCCCAGCTACAGCCCCGACGGCTGGACCGAGGTGCCGATCATCTCGAACGTGGGCTGGGCCATCATCTCGCTGTCCTTCTTCGCCGGCGCCTTCAACATCGAGATCTTCCGCGCCGGCATCGAGGCGGTTCCCGATTCCACCCGCGAGGCGGCGGAATCGCTGGGGATGTCCCGGCTGATGACCTACAACAACGTCGTGTTTCCGCTTGCGCTGCGCATCTCGATGCCGGCGCTGACCGCGAACCTGGTCAATCTCGTCAAGACCACGAACCAGGCCTATGCGATCGCGGTGCCGGAACTGCTCTACCAGTCGGTGTCGATCTGGAACGACTATCCGTCCGCGCAGAACCCGACGATGCTGCTGATGCTGGTGCTCTACCTGGGCCTGGTCGGCATCGTCTCGGCCGGCATGGGCACATGGGAACGCAGGATGAGGATTCCCGGCTATGGCGCGTAAGACCCCCGTTCCGATGGCGCCGGTCAGGGGCGTGCTGCCGGTGCTGCTGCCCTTCAGCCCCCGCGGCCCGGCTTACGACGACTTCTTCATGCTGCGCTGGCTGGCCTCGATCCCCGCGGCTTGGCTGCTGGCGGCAGCCGCGCTGTTTCCCCTCGCGGTCATGGCGCAGTCCGGCCGCGACGCCGCCTCGGCCTTCGAGGCCGTGATCCGCTGGGCGCCCTTCCTGTTCACGCAGGGGTTCCTGTTCAACGTGCTGATCTCGGTTCTGGCGATGGCGCTGGGAACCGCGGTGGGGGCGCTGGCCGGCTTGGGCCTCATCTCGCGCAACCGCCTGCTGCGGGGCATCGTGCAGGCCTATGTGACCTTCTTCCGCAACGTGCCATGGCTGGTCCTGCTGTTCATCATCCTGCTGGGGCTGCCGTTCCAGGTGCAGGCGTTCGGCATGACGATCCCCCTGCCCGGCTGGATCAAGGTGGTGATCGGCCTTGCCCTGCCGGTGTCCGCCAACATCGCCGAGGTCGTGCGCGGCGCCATCCAGTCGGTGCCCACCGCCCAGTGGGAGGGCGCGGAATCGCTGGGCTTCACCCGCCGGCAGACCATCTGGCAGATCATCCTGCCGCAATGCGTCAAGCGGATGCTGCCGCCGTGGATGAACTGGTATGCGATCATGACCATGTCCACGCCGCTGGCCTCGCTGCTGGGGGTGAACGAGGTCATCAGCCTGACCCGCCAGGCGATGGAGGCCGAGGGCAACTATCCCGAGCTTCTGATGCCCTTCTACGGCTTCGCCCTGCTGCTTTTCCTGGCCTACTGCTATCCGATCGCGCGCCTGACGATGCGGCTGGAACGGCGGTTCGCCGTCAAGACCTGAGAGGTTCCCGATGACGAACTGGACCAAGAGCCAGCCCATCGTCCGCATCCGCGACGTCCGCAAGTCCTTCGGCCAGGTCGAGGTGCTGCGCGGCATCAGCTTCGACGTGATGAAGGGCGAGGTGGTCTGCATCATCGGCCCCTCGGGATCGGGCAAGTCCACCCTGATCCGCTGCATCAACGCGCTGAACGACATCCAGGGCGGCTCGATCCAGGTCGAAGGGCAGGAGGTGCATGACCCGAAGCTCGACAAGCTGGCGCTGCGGCGCAAGGTCGGGATGGTGTTCCAGCAATACAACCTGTTCCCGCACAAGACCGCGCTGCAGAACGTGATGATGGCGCCGATCAAGGTGCTCAAGGAAGACAAGGCCGAGGTCGAGACCCGCGCCCGCGCCCTGCTGAAGAAGGTGCGGCTGGAAGGGAAAGAGGATCACTATCCCGGCGAGCTGTCCGGCGGCCAGCAGCAGCGGGTGGCCATCGCCCGGTCGCTGGCGATGCGGCCCGACGTGATGCTGTTCGACGAGGTGACGGCGGCGCTGGACCCGGAAACGGTCAAGGAGGTGCTGGTCACGATCAAGGACCTGGCCGCCGAGGGCATGACCTGCATCCTCGTGACCCACGAGATGGGCTTTGCCCGCGAGATCGCCGACCACATCTATTTCACCGACCGCGGCGTGATCGTGGAACACGGCCCGCCCGCCGAGTTCTTCACCAACGCCAAGGACCCGCGCACGCGCGACTTTCTTAACCAGGTGCTCTGACGGGCGGACGAGAGACCGCTTCCGCCGCGCGCCGCCTGCGGCCCGGGGGCGCGCCGTATCTGGCGGCAAAGCAGCGGGTGAAATGGGCGGCGCCTGAAAACCCGGTCATCACCGCGATCTCAAGCACCGGCAGGGCGGTCTGCTGCAGCAGTTCATCCGCCTTGGCCAGCCGCAGGTCGCGGTAGAAGCCGGTCATGGTCTGCCCGAAGCGGGCGGCGAACAGCCGCTGCAACTGCCGGGCGCTGGCGCCTGAAAGCGCTGCAAGCTGCTCGGGCGCCAGGGGATCGGCGAGGTGGCTGGCCATCAGTTCCACCGCGGCCTCCAGCGCAGGGTGATGCAGGTCGAAGCGCTGTCCCGCGCCGGGCTGCTGGGGCTCGTCGGCGGTGCGCAGCCGCGGATGGATGAACCAGCCGCTGACCTCGCGGGCAAAGCCCGCGCCATGTTCGCGGGCGATCAGCGCCCCCATCATGTCCATCGCCGCGACCCCGCCCGCGCAGGTGTAGCGGTCGCGGTCGATCACATAAAGTGCGCGCTCGATCAGCAGGTCGGGGCCGTATTCCTGCAACGCGTCGATATGGGTCCAGTGCACGGTGAAGCGCCGCCCTGCCATCAGCCCCGCCTTGGCCAGATGCGCCGAGCCTCCGGAAATCCCGCCCAGCCGCATCCCCTTCTGCGCCAGCCCGCGCAGCCCCCGCATCAGCGCGGGATCGTCGTGCAGCATCGGATTGCCGCCCGAGACGACCATCGCGAGGTCCAGCCCGGCCTCCGCGGCGTCGGCCAGCGGCTGCGTGTCGAAGCCCCCACCCGAGGACGAGGCAGCAAAGCCACCAGCGACGGAATGGAACTGGAAATGGTAAAGCGCCCGGCCCGCCAGGTGGTTGGCCGCCCGCAGCGGCTCGACCGCCGAGGCGACCGACATCAGCCCATGATCGGGCGTCAGGATGAAACCGATCCGCATGGCGCGCCAGTAACACGCGCGTCCGAGGTGGACAAGAATATGTCCGCACTGTGCAAGCCGCGCGTGCTGCGCCGCGCTACGAACCCCGCATACCCTGCTGACTCAAGGATGATCTGACTTGCGCTATTCGGCTTACCGCGTTGTCAAAGAGGCACTGGGCGGCCACAAAGGCTGGCGCCCCCTGTGGCGCAACCCCGACCCCCAGCCCGCCTATGACTATGTCGTCGTCGGCGGCGGCGGGCACGGGCTGGCGACCGCCTATTACCTTGCCACCACCTTCAAGCAGGCCCGCATCGCCCTGCTGGAAAAAAGCTGGTTGGGGTCCGGCAACATCGGCCGCAACACGACGATCATCCGGTCCAACTACCTGCTGCCGGGGAACGAGCCGTTCTACGAGTTCTCCATGAAGCTGTGGGAGAACATGGAACAGCTTCTGAACTTCAACGCGATGGTCAGCCAGCGCGGGATTCTCAACCTGTTCCATTCGGACGGCCAGCGCGACGCGTATCGGCGGCGCGGCAATGCGATGCTGCTGGCGGGGGCGGATGCGGAACTGCTGGACCGCGACCAGGTGCGGCGGATGGCGCCCTTCCTCAATTTCGACAATGCCCGCTTCCCGATCAAGGGCGGCCTTCTGCAGCGCCGCGGCGGCACCGCGCGCCATGACGGCGTGGCCTGGGGCTATGCCCGCGGCGCGGACCTGGCGGGCGTGGACCTGATCCAGAACTGCGAGGTCACAGGCTTCCGCATCGAGAACGGGCGCGTGAAGGGTATTGAGACCTCGCGCGGTTATATCGGGGCGGGCAAGGTCGGCGTGGCGGTCGCGGGCTCAAGCAGCCGGGTCATGACGCAAGCGGGGATGCGGCTGCCGATCGAAAGCCATGTCCTGCAGGCCTTCGTGTCCGAGGGGCTGAAGCCGACCATTCCGGGGGTCATCACCTTCGGCGCCGGGCATTTCTATGTCAGCCAGTCCGACAAGGGCGGGCTGGTCTTCGGCGGCGACATCGACGGCTACAATTCCTACGCCCAGCGCGGCAACCTGCCGGTGATCGAGGACGTGGCCGAATCCGGCATGGCCCTGATGCCGATGATCGGGCGGGCGCGGCTTCTGCGGGTCTGGGGTGGGGTCATGGACATGTCGATGGACGGCTCGCCCATCATCGACCGCACCCCGGTCGAAGGGCTCTACCTCAACGCGGGCTGGTGCTATGGCGGTTTCAAGGCCACGCCCGCCAGCGGCTATTGCTTCGCCCATCTGCTGGCGACCGACAAACCCCATGAGACCGCGAAAGCCTATCGGCTGGACCGCTTCGAGCGCGGCTACATGATCGACGAAAAAGGCATGGGCGCCTCGCCCAATCTGCACTGAGAGCAAGACATGCTTATCCCCCACCCCCTTCTCGGCCCACGCGACGCGCAGGAGTTCTTCTGCCTCGGCTCTGCCGAACTGCTGGACCGCCCCGACCCCGGCGCGGACGGCGCACAACTCGCGTTCCACGATTACGTCTATTTGCGCGACAACCCGGCCGGCGTGCATCGCGAGCTTTGGTTCCATGAACAGGGCGACCGCTCGTGGCTGGTCGTCACCCGCAACACCCTGACCCATGAGATCTTGGGCGCGGAACTGGCCCGCAACGTGGCGCTGGCCGCGAAAGGGGGTGCGGCATGACCCGGCTATCCGGCGGTCTGATCGACCGCTCGCGCAGGCTGCGCTTCACCTTCAACGGGAAGGAGTTCACCGGCCATCCGGGCGACACGCTCGCCTCGGCGCTGATGGCGAACCGGGTCGGGCTGGTCGGCCGCAGCTTCAAGTACCACCGCCCGCGCGGCATCTTCACGGCGGGGTCCGAGGAACCCAACGCGCTGGTGGAGATCGGCATCGGCGCGCGGGCCGAGCCGAACACCCGCGCCACCGTGGTCGAACTGTTCGACGGGCTTCAGGCGCGCAGCCAGAACCATGTCGGCTCGCTGAAACGCGACCTCTTGGCGGTGAACGACTGGTTCTCGCCCTTCTTCGCGGCGGGCTTCTATTACAAGACCTTCATGTGGCCGCAGAAGTTCTGGGAGAAGTTCTACGAACCCGCCATCCGCCGCGCGGCGGGGTTGGGGCGGCTGTCGGGCCAGCCCGACCCGGATGCCTATGACAAGGGCTTCCTGCATTGCGACCTGCTGGTGACCGGCGGCGGCGCGGCGGGGCTGGCCGCGGCCCTGACGGCGGCGCGGGCGGGCGCGCGGGTCATCCTTGCCGACGAGGACTTCCGGCTGGGCGGGCGGCTGCTGGCGGAAACCCATCCGCTGGACGACGCCCCCGCGACCGACTGGATCGCCACGGTCGAGGCCGAGCTTGCCAGCCTGCCGAACCTGCGGATCATGCGCCGCACCACGGTTTACGGGGTCTTCGATTCCGGCGTCTATGGCGCGCTGGAACGGGTGTCAGACCACCTTCCCGTTCCCGGCAAGCTGCGCCAGACCCTGTGGCGCATCACCGCCCGCCGCGCCGTTCTGGCCGCGGGCGCGACCGAGCGGCATATCCCCTTCGCCAACAACGACCGCCCCGGCGTGATGCTGGCGGGGGCGATGCGCGCCTACGCCAACCGCTACGCCGCCGCGCCTGCGGACCGGGTGGCGATCTTCACCAACAACGACGACGGGCACCGGACCGCGCTGGACCTGCTGGGCAACGGCGTCGGCATCGCGGGCGTGATCGACTCTCGCGCAAATACCACGGCGCAGGGCGATTATCCGCTGTTCGCGGGCGCAATGGTGACGGACAGCAAGGGCCGCCAGGGCTTGCGCAGGGTTCAGGTCACACGGAACGGGCGGGCCGAATGGCTGGACTGCGGCGCGCTTGGCGTCTCGGGCGGATGGAACCCGAACGTGCATCTGGCCTCGCACCACCGGGGCCGCCCGGTCTGGGACGAGGCGGCGCAGGCCTTCCTGCCGCCACCCGACGGGCCCGAGGGGCTGGTCGCCGCCGGGGCCGCCGCCGGGCATGGCTCGACCGCCGCCGCGCTGCGGTCGGGGGCCGAGGCCGCGCGGGATGCGCTGGCGGACCTCGGCATCGACGCCCCCCTGCCCGGCCTGCCGCGGGCCGAGGATGCGTCGCTGAACCTGCATCCCCTGTGGCATGTCCCCGGCAAGGGCCGCGCCTGGGTGGATTTCCAGAACGACGTGACCGTCAAGGACATCGCGTTGTCCTATCTGGAAAACATGCGCTCGGTCGAGCATCTGAAACGCTGGACCACGCTGGGCATGGCGACCGACCAGGGCAAGACCGCGAACGTGACGGCGCTGGCGGTCATGGCGGAACTGACCGACCAGACCATCCCGCAGACCGGCACCACGGTCTTCCGCCCGCCCTATACCCCCGTCGCGCTGTCAGCGCTGGGGGGCGGCGACAACGGCGGGCATTTCAAGCCGCGCCGCCTGACGCCCACGCATGAATGGGCCAAGGCGCAAGGCGCGGTCTTCGTCGAGGTCGGCCAGTGGATGCGCGCGCAATACTTCCCGCGCCCCGGCGAAAGCCACTGGCGCGAGACGGTGGACCGCGAGGTTCTGGCCACCCGCAGGGGCGTCGGCATCTGCGACGTGACCACGCTGGGCAAGGTCGATGTGCAGGGCGGGGACGCGGGCGAGTTCCTGAACCGCGTCTATGCCAATGCCATGGGCAGCCTCAAGACCGGCATGGTCCGCTACGGGTTGATGCTGCGCGAGGACGGGATCGTCTGGGACGACGGCACCTGCGCCCGGCTGGGGGACACGCATTACGTCGTCACCACCACCACCGCCAATGCCGGCACGATCTACCGCCACATGGAGTTCTGCCGCCAGTGCCTCTGGCCGGACCTCGATGTGCAGTTGATCTCGACTACCGACGCATGGGCGCAGATCGCCGTGGCGGGGCCGAACGCCCGCCGCCTGCTGGAACGTGTCGTGGACGGCTTCGACCTGTCGAACGAGGCCTTTCCCTTCATGGCCTGCGCCAACCTGACTGTCTGCGGTGGGCTGCGGGCGCGGCTGTTCCGCATCTCGTTCTCGGGCGAACTGGCCTATGAGATCGCGGTGCCTGCGCGCTATGGCAATGCGCTGATGGCACGGCTGGTGGAAACCGGTGCTGACCTTGGCGCCACCCCCTACGGGACCGAGGCGCTTGGCGTCATGCGGATCGAAAAGGGCCATGCGGCGGGCAACGAGCTGAACGGCCAGACCACCGCGCAGATGCTGGGGCTGGGGCGGATGGTGTCCACCAAGAAGGACTCGATCGGTGCGGTCATGTCGCGCCGGGCGGGACTAGCCGATGACCGCCGCGTGCTGGTGGGCCTGCAGCCCGTCGATCCCGCCGAGCCGGTCGTGGCGGGGGCGCATCTGTTCACCGAACGGGCCGAGCAGAACACCGGGACCGATCAGGGCTGGATCACCTCGGGCGCGCACAGCCCGCATCTGGGGCACGCCATCGGCTTGGGCTTTCTGGAAGACGGCGCGGCGCGCATGGGCGAGGTGATCGTTGCGGCCAACCCGCTTCAGAACCAGACTGTCCGGGTGCGCGTCACCAGCCCCCATTTCATCGACCCCGAGGGAGAACGCCTCCGTGCCTGATCGCGTGCCTGACCTTTCCCCCCTCTGCGCCACCGGCGGCTCCGCTCCGGCCGAGGCGCGCCATGGCGCCCTGAGCGTCCGCGAGAACCCGGAACTGGCGCTTGCCTCGGTGGCGCGGCGGGGGGATGCGCCCGAACCCTCGCCCTTCGGGCTGAGCCTTCCCGGACCCGGCGGCTGGACAGCGTCCGGGGATGTTTCGGCCTTCTGGACCGGGCCGGACCAGTGGATGGTCGAGGGGCACGGGCTTGCGGACACCGACTTCGCAGCCCGGGTCGCCGCCGATTGCCCGGATGCGTCCGTGACCGAGCAGACCGACGGCTTTGTCGCCTTCGAGATCCGCTCGGCCAAAGGCGAGCGGCCGATCACTGACCTGCTGGCCAAGCTCGTGAACCTCGATCCGCTGCGGCTTCAGCCCGGTTCCGCCGCCCGCACCGGGCTGGAACATCTCGGCGTCTTCGTGATCCGCCGCGCCCCGGATGGACTGGCGGTCATCGGCATGCGCTCGGCGGCCGGGTCGCTGTGGCACGCCCTAGAAACCGCGATCTCGCGGCAGGTCGAGGTGGCGGCATGACGGCGAGGATCATCGACGGCCGCGGTTTTGCGCACGGCATCCGCGGGAAGGTCGCGGCCCATGTCGCGCGGCTCAGGTCCGAACACGGCCTCACCCCCGGCCTCGCCGTGGTGCTGGTGGGCGAGGACCCTGCCTCGGCGGTTTACGTCAAAAACAAGGGCATCCAGACGCGCGAGGCCGGGATGGCCAGCTTCGATCACCGGCTGCCCGCCGATACTTCCGAGGCCGATCTGATTGCGCTGATCGACCGGCTGAACGCCGATGCGGCGGTTCATGGCATCCTCGTGCAACTGCCCCTGCCCGACCACCTTGATTCGGAACTGATCATCAACCGGATCGACCCGGCCAAGGACGTTGATGGCTTCCACGTCCTGAACGTCGGCCTGCTGGGCACGGGGCAGAAGTCGATGGTGCCTTGCACGCCGCTGGGCTGCCTGATGATGCTGCGCGATCTGCATGGCAGCCTGTCGGGGCTGAACGCGGTCGTCGTCGGCCGGTCGAACATCGTCGGCAAGCCGATGGCCCAGTTGCTGCTGGGCGACAGTTGCACCGTGACCATCGCCCACAGCCGCACCCGCGATCTGCCCGAGGTCTGCCGCCACGCCGATATCCTGGTCGCCGCCGTGGGCCGCCCGCAGATGATCCGGGGCGATTGGGTCAAGCCGGGGGCGACCGTCATCGACGTCGGCATCAACCGGGTCGAGCAGGACGGAAAGGCCCGCCTTGTCGGCGATGTCGATTTCGACGAAGCGGTGCAGGTCGCAGGCGCCATCACCCCGGTTCCGGGCGGCGTCGGCCCCATGACCATCGCCTGCCTGCTGGCCAACACCCTGACGGCCTGCTGCCGCGCTAACGGGCTTGCCGAACCGCAGGGCCTTACCGCCTGATCCTTCCCCCGAACCCCCCGGAGGCTTGAAACCCCATGTCCCGCTATGCCCTTCGCGTCACCTGCCAGTCCACCCGCGGCATCGTCGCCGCCATCGCGGGTTATCTTGCCGAACAGGGCTGCAACATCACCGACAGCGCCCAGTTCGACGATGCCGATACCGGCCGCTTCTTCATGCGGATCAGCTTCCAGAGCGAGACCGGCAAGCAGCTTGCGGAATTGTACGAGGGCTTCGCGCCCGTGGCGTCCAGCTTCGACATGGAAGCCGAGTTCTTCGACGAGGCCCGCAAGCGCAAGGTCATCCTGATGGTCTCGCGCTTCGGCCATTGCCTGAACGACCTCTTGTATCGCTGGCGGATCGGGGCGCTGCCGGTCGAGATCGTGGCGGTGATCTCGAACCACATGGACTACCAGAAGGTCGTCGTGAACCACGACATCCCCTTTCACTGCATCCGCGTGACCAAGGAAAACAAGCCAGAGGCCGAGGCCCGGATCATGGAGGTGGTCGAGGATACCGGCGCCGAGCTGATCGTGCTGGCGCGCTACATGCAGGTCTTGTCGGACCAGATGTGCCGGAAGATGTCGGGCCGCATCATCAACATCCACCATTCCTTCCTGCCGTCCTTCAAGGGCGCCAACCCCTACAAGCAGGCCTATGAGCGCGGCGTGAAGCTGATCGGGGCGACCTCGCATTACGTCACCGCCGATCTCGACGAAGGCCCGATCATCGAGCAGGACACGATCCGCGTGACCCATGCCCAATCGCCCGAGGACTATGTGAGCCTCGGCCGCGACGTCGAGGCCGCGGTCCTGGCCCGCGCAGTGCATGCCCATGTGAACGGCAGGGTCTTCCTGAACGGCAACAAGACGGTGGTCTTCCCCCCCTCGCCCGGTTCGCACGCATCGGAACGGATGGGCTGACGCAACGGTCCTGCCTCTCAAGGGGGCGGGGTGCCCTCTTGAGACGCATCCGTGACCCAAGGCCCCCCGCGCCCATGCCGGGTTGCGCGCCCGCATGGGTGCCTGCCTCGTCCCGGACCCCGATCATGCTCAAGCAGCGGTGCGCCGCAGCGTCACAGGGGCAGTTGTCCGCCGACGCGCTTCAACCTCGGGGATGGTCGAGGGCGCGGAGGCATCAGAAACGCATGCTCTGCGACGCCAGCCTTTGTCGGGGACACCGACCCCGGTTGCGCCTTCCGGCAGGCCGGGGTCTTTCCGTTCTGATCGAAGAACTTGCCGAACAGGCGTCCGCGTCCTGCAAGCAATTTGCACGCAGGCTCACGACCCATTGGGGAAAAACAGGCGTCTTTTCCAAAGATGCCGCAGGAAGGGAACCAAGGACCCTTGAGACACCCGGCATCCGCCGCGATGTCTGGCGACCCCGGGAGGGCTCGAACCCCCAACCTTGGACTTAGAAGGTCCCTGCTCTATCCAGTTGAGCTACGGGGCCGCGCCCGTTGTGATTGCGGCAAAGCCCGGCCCGGTGCAAGGGGCCAAGGCCGCATCAGACCTCGCGGGTCATGAAGACGCTGTTCGGGTCCGGGACGTAGCCCGTGAAGGGCGCACATTCGGCGAAGCCTGCGCGGGCATAAAGGACGCGCGCCGCGCCGAAGCTGTCCTGCGCTCCGGTTTCCAGCGACACCCGCAGGTAGTTCCTTGTTCTCGCCTGGTCGATCAGCGCGTCCAGCAACCGGCGGGCGTAGCCTTCTCCCCGCCGCTCGGACAGGATGTGCATGGACTTGATCTCGCCGTGACCCGCGGCGATCTGCTTCAGTGCGCCCATGCCCACCGGCGCTCTCTTTACCCGCAGCACAAGGAAGTCGATCAGGGGCGAGACAAGATCCTCGCGCGGCAGCATGTGGATCGACCCGGGCGGGGTGTCGGCATGCATGGCCTGAACGTGGCGGGCAAACAGAAGATCCAGATCGGGTGACAGCGGGCTTTCCATCGCGATGGTGACGCCCGCCGTGGCTTGTGGTGCAATGGGCCTGTGGCGTTGGGTGCTGCCGTGCTTGTTCATTTCAATGGACCAGTCCCAGAGCGAACCTTTGCCTGCCGGACAATCTCACTTTCCATCAGCAGAAACTATGCCCCGACCTGCAAAGGTCAATGCGTCCAGGGCGCCTTGCGGTCCGTGGCGAAGTTTTCGCCGTAGCCACGCGGACGGATGTTGTGGGCGCGGGGTTTCGGCTCGGTCACGATGTATTCAAGGCCCTTGGCCTTGGCGTAAGCCTCGGCCTCGGCGCGGCTGTCGAAGCGCAGGCGGACCTGCGACTGGGTGTCGTCGGAACTCCTCCAGCCCATCAGCGGGTCCAGGTCCGGCCGGTCGGAACGAGAGAATTCGAGCACCCATTCCTTGGTGCGGGCGACGCCGGACTGCATGGCGTTGCGGGCGGGCTTGTAGATGCGGACGCGCATGGCGGAACCCCTTGGCGGCTGAAGACGGGCCGGCCTCTTGTGGCGCAGGCGGCGCCGACGATCAAGCGCCACCGTCCGGCAAAGGCGAAACAGGGGGAACGGCTGCCGCCCTTGGGCGTTGACCGCAGGCAAGGACAGACAGGAGTGCCCTCGATGACCCGATCCCTCAACGCGACCCGTGCTCTGCCCCAGCCCCATGCCGTGGGTGCCCTTCTGCTGGGCGCGGCTCTGGTGCTGGCCCCGCATCCAGGCCATGCGCAGGATTCCCAGCCTGCCGCGGCTGACGCCCAACCCGCACAGGCGGCGCCGGTCGAGAATGCCTCTCCGGCAGCAACAGGCGCGGATCAGCCGGATGCGCCCGCAGCAGGCGGTGCCGCCGCAGCGGCGGGTGACGAGCAGTTCCGCCAGGCCGGCGGCGTCCTTCGCAATGGCGAAGGAGCGGATGTCGGCAGCGTCCTCATCACCGAGACCGCCTCGGGCGTGATGCATTTCGTGCTGGACATCAGCGAGGGCGCGGTGCCCGCCGCACAGCACGGGCTGCATATCCATGAGACCGGCCTGTGCGAAGGCCCCAGTTTTGAAAGCGCCGGCGGCCATATGGCAGGCGACCGGGAACATGGCGTCCATTCGGCGAACGGCCCGCATCCGGGCGACCTGCCGAACATCACCATGGGGTCGGCAGGCGCGCTGCATGTCGAATATTTCCTGCCCGGCGTGCTGATGGATCAAATCCTCGATGAGGATGGCTCGGCCGTGATGATCCATGCCGATGTGGACGATTACGCGAGCCAGCCGGCCGGCAACGCGGGCGACCGCATCGCCTGCGCGGTTCTCGAACTGTCAAGCTGAACCACGCCTGCAGCAGCATGGGGCCGCCCGCGACAGGGCGGCCTTTTCCTTGAAAACGGGGGCTTTCCGCACCACCTAACGGCATCCTTCGCGCCACATTCCCCAAGGATCGTCATGGCCCATAACAACACCAACGCCCCCATGCCGATGCTGCTGCAGCCCGAGCGGCGGGTGAAGCTGGAAGGCGGCAAGCGTTTCGTCATGCACAGCGAATTCGCGCCGGCGGGCGACCAGCCGACTGCCATCGCCGAACTTTCCCAAGGGGTCCGCAATGGCGACAGGGACCAGGTGCTGCTGGGCGCGACCGGCACCGGCAAGACCTACACCATGGCCAAGGTGATCGAGGAGACGCAGCGTCCCGCCATCATCCTCGCCCCGAACAAGACGCTGGCCGCCCAGCTTTACGGCGAGTTCAAGGGCTTCTTCCCCGACAACGCGGTCGAATACTTCGTCAGCTACTACGACTACTACCAGCCCGAGGCCTATGTCCCGCGGTCAGACACCTATATCGAGAAGGAATCGCAGATCAACGAGGCCATCGACCGGATGCGCCACTCGGC